>CAMHDX010000196.1 GCA_946183895.1 uncultured Porphyromonadaceae bacterium
GTCGGCAGCGATGCGTTTCAGGATGCATAATATGTCATTTATTGATGGTTGTATCATCACCTGGCGGCTTTTCTATTGATTTGGCTACAAAGATACATATATCAATCATAACTCTTGTGTTCCATTGTATTCCTTGTCTTGTTCCATTTCATTCCATTTTGCACCTTGTTGCTATCTGGGTTGATTGTCAGTTGGTTGGGGGGGCTTTGACCTGCATTCTTTTCCTGTTGCGCCACAACAAAGTTGACACTGAAAGTGGAAAAGGATAGATTTGCTCGAATATTCATGGGAATTACGAAATCCCGATAGCGCACACCGCACCACGGAGGCAAGGTTGTACCGCAATTGTGCTTCAGACGCCCGTAAAGACGCGGTTTCACCGGGGTACAACCTACAACCTATAGTTTTTTCTTGTGACTCATCTGGTGCCACAACGGGGCTTGTCATCACAAGGCATCCACGTAAGTGTTCGTTCCGCTAAAGGACCGAACTTGTGCGGAACGGGATGGCCTCTTGAACGGAACGGTACGCTGTGTTGGCGGTGGTTAGCGGCCTTGTTGCTTGGCATGGCTGGTGTACCGCTCAATCCATGCTTGCATCAGGCCGACCGGACCAAGTTCGTACTCCACGTCTTCGCCGTACTCGTGCACTGTCACCATCTTGCCGGCCTTGGGGATAAATAGATAGCTGTAGGGGTCATTGATATCGCTACCCACACGTGAGATAACAATAAAATCCTCGTAGGTGCCCCAGTAGTTGAATGTGTCAGGACCATTGAAGCGCGGAGGCGCTTGCTTACTCCACCGGGTGTAACTTGCCTTGATCTGGGTCATCACCGGGTGGTCGGGCGCGTCATATGTGAATTTGCTCGTCATGGTGGCACTATACTTCATGGTTAGTTGGTGTGTCGTGGGGTCCACCTTGTAGGTCATCGGTTGGGTGCGGTCGATACTAACGTCATACTCCACATAGCCGTTTTCCACATCGGGCGCACGGCGACCGCCGCGAGGGCCGTAGCGCGGGGTCACTCCGGCATACCACTCGGTGTGGTGAGCGGTGGCATTCTGGATGGCGCGTCCGCGTCCGCTGCCATCAAAGCTGATATAGTCGGTTATGCTCAGATCCTTGCCGTAGAAGTCATTGGTCTGCTGCACATGACCCAGCGTCGTGTTCACGTTCTCGTAGTCGTAGTGTTCCTCAACGTCCCAACGCAGCAAGGTGGGCCCGAAGTAATACTTACCGGCAGGTATGGCAGTAGGCGTAATTTTTTGGAATGTGATGTCGTAGTCCCAATGTACGCGGCGGAACTCCATGGTTCGTCCATTCAATATGCAGCCATAGCACAACTTCAATCCGTCATTGGCCATGCGCTCGACAAAGCCGTGAAACACGTATGGCGTGTCACCCTCGATGCGAATGAGCACGCAATAGGCGGCATGAGCTCCCACACCCACATAGTCATACATCTTAGTGTTGCCATTATCAAAGGTGGCGATTGGCTCGTCGCCGTTGCCGGCTCTCTTGAGGGCCTCGGCCAGGCCCTTGGCATCCAGTGCGCGGTCGGCTACAAAGGCCGGTACTTCTTGCGCGTGCGACAACGTTGTCGCGCATAGTGCGCACAGCACGGCAAGTGTGCCTACAATACGAGTAATTGCAGTCCACATTCTCATTAGCTTAATCATTTATCACAAGAATATTATACGCTGATGCACTGTGGAGCCCGGGAGGGTAATGCGCCTCATTGTGCATGGTGGGGGGCGGGGGAAACCTCGAACTGCACACCGTTGACCTTGCCGCACACGTAGGCGTCAATCATTGTGCTGTCAAGCTTTACCTGGCTCACAAACAGCGGCTCATTGCGGATAGCAAGGTAGCAGAGGAACGTGGTGCCGCGTCTGAGGCGCGTCTTCTCGCTGTAGACCACCTCAAAGCGGCCGTTGCCCATGTAGCGTGTCTTCATCACTCGCCCGGGCTGCCACGTGAAGGTCACCAGGTCGTCCACCATGAGATTGTCAAGCACGTCAATCTTGTCGCCCGCCAGCGGGTTGCTCTGCTGGTCGCCGTTGCACTCGTATTGCTCAACGAAGTTAGCCCAATCGGTGTACCCGCAGTAGCGTGCCAGCGTCGATAGCGTGAATTGTCGTGGTTCAACCGGCTCGCGCACGTAGCCCCACATCCTCATCAGCGTGGTGCGGCTCAGGCGCTCGTGAGTGCGGCGCTCAATCTTGTCGCACGCTTCGTCAAAGTCCTTGGGTGTCGTGAGTTTGCGGTGCAGGGCGTCTTCAACCTGGCGCATCAGCCCTTTAATTAATTCCTCTCTCTCCATGTTGGTTATCATTCTTTGATGAGTGGTGACGTGCGGTCGTTAACCTCGGTGCCGTATAACTCGCCGGCGCGCTCATATAACGATGCCGACACCATTGACTGCTGTGCCTGGGTCAAGCCGGGGCCCACTTCCTCGAGGTATGCCTCGACAATGCTGAAGCCGCCATAGGTCAGGTCAAGGTTGATGTAGCAGATGTTGGTCAGCGTGTCAATGTGATGTCTTAACTCGTTGCTTGGGAAGCCTTGCTCCAGCCGTTTGATGCC
Organism: uncultured Porphyromonadaceae bacterium; assembly: GCA_946183895.1. GTDB lineage: Bacteria > Bacteroidota > Bacteroidia > Bacteroidales > Muribaculaceae > Sodaliphilus. The sequence goes on from CAMHDX010000196.1 coordinate 2,590, forward strand.
CTCGGCGATTACTTTCTCCACAACGTCGTCGCCGGTCGGCCGGCTTGGGGACGTGGTGGTCATCGTTGATTGTGGTGCCGGAGTCGTTGCAGGAGTCGCTGCCGCTGCCGGAGTCGTTGTAGCTGCCGGCACGGCGACGGTATCATGGTGGGGCGGCACTATGGCGACGGTGTCCTGTGGCACCGGCGGGGCGGTGGCTTCGCTCTCGCTCATGAAGGAGCGTAGCAGTGCTCCCACCATCAGCAGTGCTGCAATGGCGAGTGCCGCCAGTAGCATGTGGCGCGAGGTGTCGGTGCGTTGCAGCAGGCGCCGCAGCTCCGCCACGTCGACAGGACGGCGGTCAAGTGGAGCGGTGCACCGCTTCACCACACCGGCATAGCGTGAGGCGATGGGTACAAGTTCTCCGATAATCCTTCCGAGACTGTAGATGTCGTTGCGCACATCGGGTTCGCCGCCGGCGAGCTGCTCGGGCGAGGTGTATCCCTCGGTGCCCGCTGCCTGCTTGAACACCGCGTTGCTGTCGGCATCGGCAAGCCCAAAGTCGATAATCTTGACCTGACCGCCCACGCGCGCAATCATTATGTTTGATGGCTTGAGGTCGCGGTGGACGATGCCCATGCGGTGGATGTACTCTACCGCATCGAGCAGTTGGCGTAGCACCTCGTGGCACTCGCCGGCACTGTGACTGCCGCTGGCAAGCCACTGCTTGAGCGTCTCGCCCTCAACCCATTCCATGACGATGCATGGTCCCAGTTCCGGCACATTCTCAATGCCATGAGCCTGCACGATGCCGGGATGCTGCAGGCGAATCATCGTCTCAAACTCCTTGACGAGCATGCGGCGGTGAGCCTCATCGGCAACATAGCGTACGGCGATGCCCTTGAGCAGTAGCCACCGGCCATGACGCATCGCGCGCCACAGCGTGTTGTGGCCGCGCGTGGCAACGGGCTGAATGTTGGTCAGCGTGGAGGAGATGCCCTCAATATCGTCGGCTGACAATGGTCCGGATTCGGTATAGTCCTCGGTGTTCACAGTTAATTAAAGTGCATGGCGGAAATCCGTCATAGATGATATTGTTGCACAAAATTACCTATTTTTTTTGACCAACATAGTTGTTGCAACCAAAAAAATGTGAGTTT
>CAMHDX010000197.1 GCA_946183895.1 uncultured Porphyromonadaceae bacterium
GCTTCGCCTTGTCGTTCTTGCGGGTGTAGAGCGCGCCGATGTTCCAGGTGAGGCGCGCGCCAATCATGGCGTTGAGGCTCCACTTGCGCGACATCATGTCCTCAAACATGTTCATACCCGGATAGCCGTAGTAGCCCTGGGCGAACACGCTGAGCTTGGGACGGAGCGCGGCGTCGAGGCTCTGCTCCTGAGCATCAGCCAGGCGCAGTTGCGCGTCGTACAGGCGCATCTCGGGGCGTCGGTCGGCGTCCTGCGACAATGTCGCCACCGCTGCCGGTTTTTGCACGGCAGTCACCTCCGTGCCGCAAAATGTCGACAGCATCGTGGTCAGCATACGCCGTTGCGCCTCCAGCTCAGTGGCCTGCTGCACAGCGTTGAGGCGCTCAGCCTTGACGTTCAGCCAGTCGCTCTCGGCGGCTGTGCCACGCTTGACCATCGCCTCGAGCTTGGCCTCGTTGCCCGCCAGCAACTCCTGCAGGTCGCGGTTGAGCCGCATCTGCTCGTCAAGCATGAGAAGCGCGAAGTACATCTCGTTGACACGACGACGCACTTGATACAGTGTGACGTCGGTCTGCGCCTGCTGCACGTTGCCCTGCTCCAGTGCAACCCGCTTCTGGCTACTGATTGTGCCGCCGTCATACACGGTCTGGTTCACATCAATACCCACACGATACTGGTCGTGCTTGAGGCCCTTCATGTCGATGCCCATGCCCTGCATCATCGTCTTCATCTGGGCAGGCCAGGCGGTGACATCGCTCTGATAGGTGGCCTGGGCATGTGCCGACACCTGCGGCAGCCATCCCTTGCCGATGTTGTCCATCGTGAGTTGGGTGGTCTGCTCGATGAGGCCGTACTGCTTGATCAACGGATAATTGCGCTCCGCCGATTGCTGACACACCTCCAGGGTCTGACCCGATGCCGCCATGCCGGCGACCGCCAACGCGATAATGAGAATTGTTCGATTCATATAGCGATTGTGATTTTTGTTGTCTTGCCGATGCAAAATTACAACCGACAGCACACTCTCCTATTACCCGATTGTATTAAAAAAGTATGGTTTTGTACGATTTGGGTCCACAACCCTATGTTTTTAAGCCAAAATATGCTAAATTTGCAATCTGATCGTACAAATACGCAATCACCCACCCGACATCATGGACGGCAACAAAAATATCAATTATTTCTCGATTGACTCGGTTGACCTGCACCGGCTGGCAGGTGCCGCGAGCTCAATTTTCAACAACAGCGACTTGAGCATCATCTTGAACGGGAGGCCATCAGACCACACCTTCTTCAGCAAAGGCAAGGTCTACCAGCTGCCGGAACCCAGAATGCTGATGTTCCTCAACGGCGAGGCTGATGTGCACTTGGACCTGGAGCAGTACCACTTTGAGCGCGGCAGCGTGATACTCACCACACCCGACGTGATTCTTGAGTTTGAGCACATCGGGCCCGATGTCGAGGTGTGCGGCATCGGCATGAAGGAAGGCATCAGCGTAGAGCAGAGCATCATCACACACGCGGCAGGCAATGACTTTGAGCTGCTGTTGCGCATGCTGATGCTGTTGCGCGACGTCGCCACACTCCGGCCCTACCGACGCGACACCGTGATGCAATTGGTTCGCGCTTTGATCGCCAACGTGCAGTACATTAAGCAGTTGACCGACACCACAACAAGCAAGGCACAGCTGTCGCGGCACCAGGAGTTGTTCAGACAGTTCAAGGCTCTGGTCAATCGCCACTGCGAGCGCGAGCGCAACATCCCCTACTACGCCGACCTGCTCCACATCAGTCCGCACCACCTCTCGGCGGTCATCAGCCGCGCCAGCGGCCACAGCGCCATGTACTGGATCAACCGCGCCGTGGTGCTCCGCGCCAAGGTGCTGCTGCACACCGGTGGCATGCTCACCTATGAGGTCGCCGAGCGCCTCAACTTTGCCAACCCGCCCGCGTTCAACAACTTCTTCAAGCGCGAGACCGGCATGACACCCAAGCAATTTCGCGAAAATTCTTGATTTCAACAATGCACAATGCACAATTCACAATGCACAATGCGCAATTCACAATAAACTATACACAATAAACTATAAACTATTATGAACGAATCAACATTGACTCCACGTCCGTGCAAGGTGTTGCTGATTAACGGCAGCCCGCACTCCAAGGGCAACACATTCCTCGCATTGAGCGAAATAGCCACGACCCTGCAGGCACAGGGCATCGACACCGAGATTGTGCAGATTGGCACCAAGGCGGTGCGCAGCTGCATCGCCTGCGGACAATGTCAGGCGCGACAGCTCAACCGCTGTGTGTTCGACGACGACATCTGCAACCGTGTCAGCGAGAAACTCGACACCGCCGATGCCCTCGTTGTCGGCTCGCCGGTCTATTACGGACAGCCCAACGGCGCCGTCCTCTCGCTCATCCAGCGCATGTTCTTCTCGGCAGGCGCCAAGGTGCAAAACAAGCCGGCCGCCGCAGTGTGCGTATGCCGCCGTGGAGGCGCTACAGCGGCATTCGAGACGCTGAACATGGCGTTCCAGATGATGAACATGCCGGTGGTCACCTCGCAGTACTGGAACATCGTCTACGGTCGCGAGCAGGGCGAAGCAAGGCTCGATACCGAGGGCATGCAGACCATGCGCACTCTTGCCAACAACATGGCGTGGCTGCTGCGCAAGATTCATGCCGGCGAGCCCGACTACCCCGAGCGCGAACCCTGGGCTCCCATGCACTTTATCCGATAAGCGCGCACCTTTCACTCACCTCCAGTGAATTCACTGGAGGTTAAAAAGTCCGCAGCCCATGTGAGCGGTATGGGATGCGGTGAATAAACCTCCTATTCTCCGAAAAAATTCGGCGAATAATTTGTCTATTCTCCGAAATCTCCCTAACTTTGCCACAAAATCAAAGGCTTATGCGATATATACACGATTACGAGAACTGGTGGCAGTTTCGCTACGACTATGATAGCATATTACATGAGTTGGGGCGTGTGCGCGCCAAGCAAGGCTTGGTGCTGGGCCGCATGCTCTCGTTAGGGTTTGTATCGCAAGACGAAGCGACCCTTTCCAACCTGTCGCTGGAGCTTGTGCGTTCATCTGAGATTGAGGGACAGCAACTCAATCTTGAAGAAGTGCGTTCTTCAATAGCTCGACGTTTGGGCATTGAGACCGCCGGACTTGTTCCGGTTTCACGATACGTTGACGGCGTGGTGGAGATGTTGTTAGACGCTACACAAAACTACGATAAGCCCCTGTCCGACGAGCGCCTCTTCGGCTGGCACAATGTGCTGTTCCCGACCGGAAGGAGTGGACTATACCGCATCAACGTGGGGCAATATCGCACTGAGGACATGCAAGTGGTGTCAGGCGCGATGGGCAAGGAGAAAGTGCATTATCAAGCACCGGCTGCCGCACGTGTACCTGAAGAGATGGAGAGGTTCATATCGTGGATAAACAAGGATGAAGCAATGGAATTTGCTGTAAAAAGCGAAAGAAAGCGCAGCTTTTCTTCAAAGCTGCATAACATAACAGTAGGACTCAGCTCGGGAACATCCCACAGCAGAGGAATATTCCTTGTTGAAGACAGTGAAAAGGATAAATGGGCAGGCTTTGTGCTTGCAAGATTTCTTGAAAACGTTATGTCGGATAGTTTATAACAATTTTTGA
>CAMHDX010000198.1 GCA_946183895.1 uncultured Porphyromonadaceae bacterium
CCTTTGTCATTAAAATGGGATTGGTAAGCGCCAAAACAAAGATTTTGGTGCCAACTCTAGTGAAACAATGAAGAAACTGATATTTGCAGCCACGATGCTGCTCGCCGCGTGGCAGACCATCGCCGCCCAAGACTCAGTGACCATTGACGGTGTGGTCTACAACTGGGATGCCACACGCAGTGGTTATTGGGCGGCGGCATGGGACGCGAAAACCCCCATTCGCCACCTGCGCATTCATGCCGAGGTCAACGGCCTCAACGTTGTCGGGGTCAAGGACGACGCGTTCAACTTTGATTTTGAGTCTGAGTATTCGCAATATTCCGAAAAGCCGCCCATCGAAAGTCTTGTGATTGAGGAAGGTGTCGAGAGCATCGGCTACCGCGCGTTTGTCGACTGCACTGACCTCCGGTCGGCATACATCGGCTCATCGGTGACAGTCATCAACGATGACGCCTTCTTTCGCTGCTCAGCATTGGAGACGCTTGTGCTCAACGAGGGATTGAAGACAATAGGGCCAGAAGCGTTTGCCAACTGCACGGCGCTGACGACGGTTGTCATACCCGCCTCGGTGCGCGACATTCACAGGCAGGCGTTTCTGGGCTGCACCGGCGTGACCGACGCCTACTTCCTGATGGAGGACTCCGAGTTGAACGGCTTTGACTGGTGGGATGGCACGGTGGAGCATAACGGTGGCAAAGAGTTCAACACTAATGCCAACACCATTATCCGTGTGCCGAAGGGCTTGCGGCAGGCCTACATTGACAGCGGCAAGTTCTCGGCATGGCTCCGCATCGAGGAGGACGAAAACATTCACCCCTTGTGGTGGATTGTGAACTATGGCACCGTTGGGGCGACATATACCGTCAGCGACGACTTGACAGGCGTCTATGTCGACAAGAACGACGCCCTGTACGCCAAGGACGACAACATGTGGCTTGCGCCTGACCTCACAGGCACGGGCGAGGTTGACTACATGCGCTCCACGGGCTTGCTCTCCAATCGCGGCAACGTCTACGACCAGAGCAACTGGGTGGCGCTCACCGGCATCGCATCGCCGCAACAGTTCATCAACCACAAGATTACAGGGGGGACAATCACGGGTGTGTTGCGCGACAAGGTCAATCCCTGCATTGAGGTGGCTTCAACGTCAACGCCGGTCAAGGGAGCCGCCGACACCTATGTGCCCAACACCTACATTCCCGCCTCGGTCATGACGCGTACCCAGACAGGTCCCGACGGCAGCCAATACGAAGGCATCGTGTACGCCTTTGTGCGCCCCAAGCCTCAAGAGTATGCCGACTACAAGTGGACAGTCTATGGCGACAACAACGAGTTCTACATGCCCGCTCCCGAGCCTCCCCTCAATCCGCGTGAGTTTGTCGGCGGTTTCGGTGTGAGCTACGACTTGTACGAGGCCCCTCCGGTGCCGACGCTGAACGTGGATTACACTTATCCATTCAAGGCAATCACACGGCGGTTGACAACGTCGTCATCGCCGGCACCGCGGTTCCGGTTAAAAGCTTACACCACGACTGAGGGAGGCGAAAAGACAACCGAGTTCGAAGTCTATCCGTTAGAGTTGCCGTCCAGTCCCGTGACTGCCGTCACCGACATCCCGACCAATGGCACTGTTACCGGTGGGCGGTACAACATCCTCGGTCAGCCGGTAGGCGACGACTACAAGGGCATAGTCATCGAGAACGGCCGCAAGCTCATAGTGCGCTGATGCCACAGTCAGTGCCGCTGACGACACGCCACGCGGCGGGGGCAAATTGCTCCCGCCGCGCGTTTTATTGCCAACATTATCCCCAAAGGTGCAGGGTCAGTGGGGGATGGTTAGGGCATCGTAGTTGAACTCGAGGTTGACGATGCGGTCTACCGGGGTGTACTCGGGGTTAGTCACGTCGCGCTCAGGGTCATAACGGGGCGTCGAGATGCCGGCGACGCCGAGCAGCATTTGCCCCACGTCGTCAATCGACACGCGGCGAGAGGTGGCTGCCGAGATTAGCTCAACACGCTCAGCGTGGCGCTCGATGAACACCGGCGAGCACCACACCACCAGCGGCACATCAAACTGATAGTGCAACATCTGCACGAATGCGGCGGACCGCGGGTCATCGCTCTGCGCCGCGCGCCTGCCCATCGTGGGCCGATAGTCGTACACCTCGTCGCCGTGGTCGCTCAGGTACACCACCACGGCATCGCGCTTGCAGAACAACTCAAATATCGTGCCCAGCACATGGTCGTTGTAGAGCGTGGCGTTGTCGTAGTGCGCAATGGTCTGCAGCATGTCGGCAGTGAGGAAGTCCTCGTGGCGGAAGCTGTAATCACGCGGCGTAAATCGGTCAAAACCGGCACCATGCGGATAACGCTTAGCCGCCTGCAGGTGCTGGCCGCGCAGGTGCAGTATCACTAGCCCCGGCTTGGTGTCGCCATACGCCGAGGACGACGCGTAGTTCGCCACCAGCTCGGCGTCGTGGGTGTAGTTCCTTGTGTTCAGGTTGCTATAGCACAGGTCTATCACCTCGGGGTGATAGAGAAATCCGTTGAGGCCGCGCGCAAAGTCACTGCCGGTGTAGAAGTCGCGCTGATTGTCCCACAGGTCCACGCGATAGCCACTGCTCTTGAACAGCGCCGCTACCAGCGGGCCCTGCTGCCACGGCTCGCCGTGGCTCGCGCTGCTGAGGCTGAACAGCATGCGCATCGTCATGTTAGTGTGGTTGAACGGACTCACCGCGTCGCTAAACGCCCATAGCCGCCCGAGCTCCATTTCGCGCGCCATGCACGGCGTGGTGGGCAACGGGTAGCCGTAGATGCCCGCATGCGACTTGATGTATGATTCGCCTATGACCAGGACCACCGTTGGTGCCTGCTCTCCGCACGATGGCGGTGCCTCCACCGCCTTGCGGGTGGCGTCAATCAACTCGCGCATCTGCGCGCTCGTGTAACGCGTCGCTTGCTCGCAAAACATCACGTTGCTGATTACATCCAGCCCGAACGAATCGTAGTAGCGGTTCTTGTCACCGGCAATCAGCGACCTCGCCAGTAGCCACGTGGTGGGAGCGCACACGGCACCCACGATGGCTGCTGCCAGCAGTGTTGCCGTCACCATGCCCACGCGCCGTGACGGTTCACGCTCACGCTGGTGCCACCACTTGTCGAGCATGATCCATAGCGACAGAGACACGATTGCCACTATGGATAGCCACAATCCGATGCCGCCGGTGAGGTACGCGGCAAGGTACTCGGTCGCCTCGCCACGATTAGTCTCGATGATAAAGGTGTAAATCTCGGGAGTGAGGCGAGAGCCGTAGTGCGCCATCAGGAACGCGTAAACCGCGACTGCCAGCACCGCCGGCACAGCCAGTAGCCACCTCACCTCGGCGCGGCGCGCCACCAGGGCGATCGCGCCCGCCACGACCACCGCCAGCGCAACCGAGCACGTCATGATGCGCAACAGCCCCAGCACATAGCGCACCGAGTAATAAGACAACTGCCACAACTTGGGGAAGTCACACACCGCCGGCAACGCCAGCGCCACCACCCACAGCAGCATCAGCGGCAAGTTGCCCCACACTCCGCGAGCGACAGCGCGGGCTACTCGTGATATCTTAGCACTCCCCTTCTCCACTCTCAATAATGACGGTTAGAACGAGCTTGTC
>CAMHDX010000199.1 GCA_946183895.1 uncultured Porphyromonadaceae bacterium
CGAGGCGAGCAATGTCGCCATCAACACCACTGTCAATGCTATATGATTAATGTATAGTCTCATCTGTTGTGATAATAATTTCAAACTACAAAAGTACAAAAAAAATCGGGTTACACATGTAATTGTAATGAGTACAACGGCTTTTTAACAACAATTATTATAATTTAAAGATTAATTGCGACCGCTTTGTGTCATGTTTGGCGGGCATGTGAGTGCGCTACCCATTTGCGTTAATCGCTTTTTTTATCTACCTTCGCATCATGATTTCAATTCAAGGAGTACAAGTGGTGTTTGGCGCGACGGTGCTGCTGCGCGGCGTGAGTTTCGCCATCAACCGGCGTGACCGCATCGCGCTGGTGGGACGCAATGGCGCCGGCAAGAGTACGTTGCTCAAGATTATAGCCGGCATGCAGTCGCCCTCGGCGGGCATAGTGGCGCGTGACAACGACCTGACAATCGGCTACTTGCCGCAGCAGATGTCGCTCGTTGACGACTGCTCGTTGCGCGACGAGGTTGCCAAGGCGTTTGTGGGTCTAACCGATGTTGAGGCGGCTATTGACCGCATCAACCATGAGTTGCAGACCCGTGATGACTACGAGAGCCGTGAGTACAGCGAGCTGGTCGAGGCGCTGGCGCTGCGCACCGAGCAACTGTCGGTGCTGCGTGCCGACAATCGTGACGAGATGATTGAGCGCACCCTGACCGGTCTGGGCTTTGAGCGTAGCGACTTCGCGAGGCCCACGAGTGAGTTCAGCGGCGGGTGGCGCATGCGTGTGGAGTTGGCGAAGTTGTTGCTGCAACGGCCCGATGTGTTGCTGCTCGACGAGCCTACCAACCACCTGGACATCGACTCGATCATGTGGCTCGAGGGCTTCCTCAAGTCGCGGGCGGGTGCTCTGGTGCTTGTCAGCCACGACCGCGCCTTCCTCGACAACGTGACCACGCGCACCGTCGAGCTCTCGCTGGGCAATGCCTACGACTACGCGGTCCCTTATTCGCGCTATGTCGCCTTGCGTGCCGAGCGCCTGGAGCAGCAGCGCCGCGCCTACGACAACCAGCAGAAGATGATTCAGGACACCGAGGCGTTCATCGAGCGGTTTCGCTACCAAGCAACCAAGGCGATACAGGTGCAAAGCCGCATCAAGTGGCTTGAGCGCCTGGAGCGCATCGAGATTGACGAGGTGGACACGTCGCGGCTGAGGTTGCGCTTCCCGCCGGCGCCTCGCAGCGGCGATTACCCGATTATTGCCGAGGATGTCGCCAAGAGCTTCGGCTCGCTGCAGGTGTTCTCGGGGGTGAGCTTCAGGGTCAAGCGCGGCGAGAAGGTGGCGTTTGTGGGCCGCAACGGTGCCGGCAAGAGTACGCTTGTCAAGTGCATCATGGGCGAGCTGGACCACGAGGGCTCGCTCATCGTGGGGCATAATGTCAAGATTGGCTACTTCGCGCAGAATGAGGCGCAGCGGCTCGACGAGAGTCTCACGGTGTTCGACACCATCGACAGGGTGGCGACGGGCGAGATACGTACCCGCATCAACGACCTGCTGGGCGCCTTCATGTTTGGCGGCGCGGCGGCGGACAAGCCGGTGCGGGTGCTCAGCGGTGGCGAGCGCAGCCGCCTGGCGATGCTGCGCCTGTTGCTGCAGCCGGTCAATCTGCTCATCCTCGATGAGCCCACCAACCACCTTGACATGTCGACAAAGGATGTCCTCAAGGAGGCGATTCGCAACTTTGACGGCACTGTCATTGTTGTCAGTCACGACCGCGAGTTCCTCGACGGTCTGGTGAGCAAGGTGTATGAGTTTGGCGGCGGACGGGTGGTGGAGCACCTGGGTGGCATCTACGAGTTCCTGCAGCGGCGGCAATTGGATTCGCTGTCGCAGCTTGAGGCGAAGGGCTCCACACAGCCGGCAGGTGCCGAGGGGCAACCCGCCGGTGCGGCACGGCGCGCCTCGGAGGGTAGCCTCAACTATCAGGCGCAGAAGGAGCGCGAGCGGCGCCACAAGCAGCTCGTCAAGCGGGTCGCGACGCTCGAGCAGCAAATCGCCGACCTGGAGGCGCAGATTGCCGCCCTCGAGGACGACCTCGCCAGCGGACGCGCCGCGCAGTCGCCCGAGGTCTACGAGCGTCACGGCGCGCTCAGCGCGTCGCTCGCCGACGCCCTCGAGCAGTGGGAGCAGGCGTGCGCCGACCTCGAGCAGGACGACAGTCAACGTGATAATTAACCAATAAACAGAATAAATTTTTAATGAAGACACGATTATTAATTGCAACGATGGCTTTAGCGACATCAGCAGTGATGAGCGGTGCCGTGCTCAAGGGCGTGGACCGCGCAAACCTGGACGCCACGGTGGCACCGGGCGAGAATTTCTATCAGTATGCGTGCGGTGGCTGGATGAAGGCTCATCCGCTCGACCCGCAGTACGCGCGTTTCGGCACCTTTGACATGCTGGCGGAGAATAGCCGCGAGCAGGTCAAGGAGATCATTACGGGCCTGGCGGGCGGCAAGTTCGCCCATGGCTCCAATGAGCAGAAGATTGCCGACCTATATGCCCAGGGCATGGACATGACGCGCCGCAATGCCGAGGGCGCCGCGCCGCTCGACGTGGCGTCGCTCAAGAAGCTTGACGTGAGCGCGGCGGCGTTGCCGGCTCTGCTAGCCGACCTGCATGTGGGGGTGGCGAACGTCTTGTTTGAGCCGCAGGTGATGGCTGACATGAAGGACAGCGAGGTGAACCTGATGTACCTGGGGCAGGCGGGCCTCACCCTGCCCGACCGCGACTACTATCTCACGAGCGATGACAACAGCGTCAAGCTGCGCGCCGAGCTGCAGCAGTACATCATCACCGTCATGCAGCTGGCGGGCTACAAGAGCAAGGAGGCGAAGCGCGTGGCGCGCAATGTGGCGGCTATAGAGCATGACCTCGCCGCGGCGTCATGGACGCGTGAGCAAACGCGTGACCTGGCGGCGCAGTACAACATCATGTCGCTCGAGCAGCTGCAGGCACGCTGGGGCGCGATTGACTGGCGGGCTTATTTCGCCGCCCTGGGCGCTCCCGCCGTGCAGCGTCTGTGCGTGTGCCAGCCGGACTTTCTCGATGCTGTGCAGGCATTGGTGAGCAAGTCCAAGCCGGAGGTGATGCGTGACTACATCGTGTTCCACATCGTCAACTCCTATGCGCCCTACCTGAGCGAGTCGTTTGTCCAGGCTCACTTCGACCTGTTCTCGCGCGCCCTGAGCGGCAAGCAGGAGATGCAGCCGCTGTGGAAGCGCTCGCTCGAGGTGCCCAACACGCTGCTGGGAGAGGCGGTGGGTCAGCTGTATGTCGCCAAGTATTTCCCCGCCGATGCCAAGCGCAAGATGCAACGCCTGGTCGACAACCTCAAGGCGGCGCTGGGGCAGCACATCGCCACGCTGGACTGGATGAGCCCGGCAACCAAGGTCAACGCCCTGGTCAAGCTCAACTCGTTCACCGTCAAGATTGGCTATCCCGACCGCTGGCGCGACTACAGCGCGCTGGACATCGACCCGAGCCTGCCCTATGTCGCCAACGTGATTAACTGCCGCCGCTTTGCCGCCCGCTACGAGATCGCGCAACTCGACAAGCCGGTGGACAAGGAGCGCTGGTACATGACGCCGCAAACGGTGAACGC
>CAMHDX010000200.1 GCA_946183895.1 uncultured Porphyromonadaceae bacterium
CCCTCTCTCCCTACACGACGCTCTTCCGATCTCGGCGAGTCAGGATCGGCCTCAAAGCCCACACCATACACCGTAATTGACTTCTTGATGTTTCCCGGGTTGACGAATGAGCCTCCGCTCAAGTATATCACATCCAACGTGTCGGCCGCTGCTGCATAGGCTGCCGCAAAAGCACCGTTGCCGTAGTACACAGTCTCAACTCCATCATGCTGCAGCGTCGCACTCTGCACGGCGGTGTAACTCTGCGCTGTCGAGCCCAACGCAATCATGGTAATTGCCGATAATGCCAAAATTTTTCTCATAGCTGTTGATCTAATTAGTTATTGTCCGATGGCAAAATTATGCCTAAAAGCATGAACAAAAACTAACAAAAACAGTAAAAAGACTAACAAAAACGGTTTTTGTTAATCTTTTTGCTGTTTAAGGGCACCGAATTGCGACAGTACTATTTCCGGTCAGGGGCCGACAACCACTCGCGCGGCGTGCGTCCGGTGGCGGCCTTGAAGATGCGGAAGAAGTTGGTCTCGTTGGAGAATCCGCTCTGCTCGGCGACAATCGACAGTTTGTTGTCGGGCTCACTCATGAGCAACCGCTTGGCATGCTCCACCCTCAACCGGTTGACATATTGCGGGAACGAATAACCACGCATCGTGGCTATACTTTGGGACAAGTCGCGGGTGGTCACACCGAGCATTGCCGCGACCTCGCCAATCTTGAGCTCGCTGTTGAGATAAATTTGTTGTTGCTCAAGAAGGGTATCAAAGCGCGTAATGATATCATTGTAGAATGCGTCGGTTTGCGAGTTGTCGGCAGTTTGTGCGGCATCATCGGCCGTCTGGACATCGGTGACATCTTCGGGACGAACCGCATGACGACGATGCAACATAAACAACACCGCCGCGGTGAGCAAAATCGCTATCGCGAGTGAGATCCACCATGCCCATGGCGTGCGACTATCCTCAGCTTGAGTGCCGAGTTTGAACCGATAAACTGTGTTGAGCGGCTCATAGTTATTGTCGATGATACCACCGGCAATCACCATGTCGCCGTCAAGGGTGAGCACCGGCAACATGCGCCCGCAATCGGGCAGCGGCACTGTGTAGTAGAGTGTTAAATGCAGGGGAGAGCTCAACTGCTCGTCGTACTCCATGGCGAGGACATAAAAGCGGCGCTGCTTATCAAGACCGACGAGGTAGGCGCGGCGGGCACCGCGGTCAACGTATACCGGCGTATAATATTCAATGTGGCCGAATTGGCTCTCGGTGGGTATCGGACATGCCGTCGGCATCAGCGTGAATTCAGTGCTGTCAACACGGATTAAGCCCAACTCACCATTGTCATTGTGTGCCGGCAGCAGATAGGCAAATCGCCTCGGCGGCATGTCCTCCGGGTCATCAGGCAGCTTGTAATCCATTCGAGTATACTCACAATCCATGTCTCCAAGCACATTGAGTAGGTGCCATTCTTTTAATAGCGGCACCTCAAATGGTTCGCCAAACACGCGGTCAACGACGGCACGCTCAAGTGGTTTGCCATAATTATCCCAACCACCAACAATCATCATGTCATCGTCGCCCACGCGCAGCATGAAGGGCGACGAGCGCGGCACACTGACCGGCTTGATTGACCTGCACTGGCGCGTGCCGTCGTAGCACTCAATCGTGTCCTTGTGATACCAGTTGCCGGCAATGATGGTCATGCTGTCGTTCAACATAACCGCGCGGGCAAAGGCTCGCTTCATGTCAAGACAGCCATAGCCTCTGAATGTGTGCTCCGACGGGTTGTAAAGTTCGATAGTAAAGGTCTGACCTATGCCCAATGGCTTCTCGTGACCGCCGGCAACAAGGATTTCACCGCTACTCACATGCGACACAAAGCCGTCGTCATGAGTATAGGTCATGGTCATCGTGTGCCACTCGCCGTCCTTAAAGTACTCGGCTGTTTGAGTGGGCACAAAGCCTGTGGTGCGGCCTCCGATTACGACCAACTCATCGCCCAAACACAATGTACTGTGAGCAGTGCGCGGAATGTTCATTGAGGGGAGCTTCTCAACCGCCAACTCCACCATTGGACACTTCGCTTGCTCGGCTTGCGCCCAAACCGCCGCCAGAACTATATATAATAATGTGAACAGTAGTCGACCTTCGCTTCTCATGTGATTTTCAGTTTTGATTTCCAAAGGTAGTGCAAGGATAGCGAAAAAGCAAAGCTTGCATTGATTTTTCCATAGCCTGAGTTATCGCGCTAGACCCTCTAGATCTTCTAGATGATAGAGTGGCGGAGTAAAAAGGAAAAGCCACCGGTGGGACAACAGTCGTCGGCGGCTTTTCGGGGAAACTGCCCTCACGGGACAGCCTCAGTCATTTTTAATTCAAAAAAACTATGATAAGATTCTCAAGTAATGGTAATCAAAGTTAAGCAATCATTCCCCCTTGATGGCTGCTACGCCGGGCAACACCTTGCCCTCAATAGCCTCCAGCATGGCGCCGCCACCGGTCGACACATACGACACCTGGTCGGCGAGACCGAACTTGTTGACAGCGGCAACCGAGTCACCACCACCAACGAGCGAGAATGCGCCTGCCTGAGTCGCCTCGGCAACATACTTGGCAATCTCACCGGTGCCGTGAGCAAAGTTCTCGAACTCGAAAACGCCCACAGGACCATTCCACAAGATAGTCTTTGACGAGAGAATGATTTTCTTCCAGCGAGCCAATGACTCCTCACCGGCATCCATGCCTTCCCAACCATCGGGAATGTTGAAGATGTCAACCGGCTTGCGATTTGCGTCATTGGAGAACGCGTCGGCAGCGATAGTCTGCGACGACAACGACAGGTTCACACCCTTCTCCTTGGCAGCCGCCATCACCTTGAGCGCCTCTTCCATCAAGTCGTCCTCATGGAGCGAGTTGCCGATGTGACCGCCTTGAGCCTTGATGAAGGTGAAGCCCATGCCACCACCGATAATCAAGTTATCAACCTTGTCAAGCAAGTTCTTGATGACAGCCAGCTTGCTACTCACCTTGCTGCCACCAATGATGGCGGTGAACGGATGCTGAGCGTTGCCAATAGCAACCACCTCTTTCTCCATGAGCAGACCCAGCATCTTGTGGTCAGCGTCAAAGTAGTCGGCAATCACTGCCGTGGAGGCATGACGACGATGGGCGGTACCGAAGGCGTCATTGACATACACGTCGGCATACGAGGCGAGTTTCTTGGCGAACTCGGCTTGACGTGCCTTCATCTCCTTCTTGGCATCGGCATAGGCGGGATCCTCCTTGTCGATTCCCACGGGCTTGCCTTCCTCCTCGGGATAGAAACGCAGGTTCTCAAGCAGCAACACCTCGCCCGGCTTGAGGGCCTCGGCAGCTGTTGAGGCGTCAGCGCAATCGGGAGCGAACTTGACCGGTGTGCCCAGTGCAGCCGCAACCGCATTAGCAATCTGACCTAACGACAACTTGGGATTAACCTTGCCTTTGGGCTTGCCCATGTGACTCATGATAATCAATGCGCCACCATCGGCAAGAATCTTCTTCAACGTGGGCAATGCGCCGCGAATGCGCGTGTCATCGGTAATCTCGCCTTTCTCGTTCAAGGGCACGTTGAAGTCAACGCGCACGATTGCCTTCTTACCGGCAAAATTAAAGTCAT
>CAMHDX010000201.1 GCA_946183895.1 uncultured Porphyromonadaceae bacterium
ACGACACGCACTTCGCCCTCGGCAGTCTCCTCCTCGCGTACAAAGCGGCACTCGAGGGTCAACGGGAACTCCTCAATAATCGGGGCCTTGACATGGACTGACGGCACGGCATGATGACCGGCGACCTCAATCTTGTTGATGCCGTAGCCCTGCACGTCGCCGTAGTAGTCGGCAGCCACCACAGTGTCCGCCGTGGCGAAACTCACGGTAAACGCGCCGTTGAGCCTAATGTTGTCAAGCGTCTTGCGCTTGTGCCCCAGGTTGAGCGCCACATGATGCTCACTACATTGACCACCCCAAGCCACATTCATCGCGTTGGGCACATCATTCTCGTCGTAGGTGCCGATAATCAGCACCGGCAGCGGTGTCACCACCGTGCGTTTGCCAAAGTCTTTTCTCATCCTTGTAGTTATTGCGTTAAATATTAATAGTTGACTGATTGCTATAATGCGCAAAATTACAAAAAATCGGTGACATTGCGCTCCAAATGGGTGTATAATCAAAAAAAATTACTACATTTGCGAGTTTCAATATTGCTTTAATTCAATGCTATTATGAAAACTATATTGACATGCATTGCGTTGACGGCTGTGGCGAGCCTGATTGGAGCCGCATGCTCCTGCCGCAGCAAGATGCCGTCCAACCCCGCCCCCGCGGGTCGTCTGGTGAGCTACGAGTACGGCGAGTACGGCATGATGGCGCAGCCTAACCGCGCATTTTCCATTAAGCTCAACGACGACAAGGCGACCGCCACACTGGTGGTGTCGGGCATGAGTGACTTGCTCTTGCCGGGCATGAACTGGGATGACCCGATCTACGAGCAACGGGTGATGCAAGGCGGCGACACCATCACAGTGCCTGCAGCGACCCTCGACAGCATCGCCCACATCATTCTGGAGCACAAGATGTACAACTACAAGGAGCACTATGACCCGCCATTCGAGGTAATGGACGGCACATCGTGGCACTACCAGGCACAATACGACGACGAGACTTACCTCAGTAGCGGCGGTCATGAGGCAGGTCCCGGCGACAACGGCATGACAGTCATCAACGACATGCTCAAGAAGATTTATCAAACCGCACGTTTAACCGATTGATAGCACTTAAGAAATTATGAAACATCTGCTTTATCTATCATTGCTCGCGGTGAGCGTCACTATCACCGCAGGTATGGTTTCCTGCACAGGCAATGCCGACTCTCAGGCGATCCAAGCCGACACTATCGCCGCAACCGACACCTTGCAGTCAACTCCGCTCACTGCGATTGACAACTACCTGACCGACAGCATCGGCAAGAGGTATGGTTCGGGTGAGGTGTGCATTCCGGTGGGCATCGTCATTGCCGAGGAAGCGAGCGACACAACCGACATCCGCGTGTGGGGCTCGTGGGAGGTGTACAACTACAACGTCAGCGGCGACACGCTCGTGTGCGTGTCGGGCGGTCATCACCCGGGCTTGATGCATGTGGCTAAAAGTGCCGACGGCACCTATCGAGTGACTGCGTTTGATGCCATTGGCAACGGTTCCAGCTATGAACCCACGGCGCGCAAAATCTTCGGCGACAAGTACGAGCAATTTGCCGCCATCTATGCCGACAACGTGCAGCGTGACGAGGTGCGCCGCGTCACCACCGCCGACTATGTCAAGCAACACAACTTGTCGGTGACCATGATTAAGGACTACGGCTGGGACCCGATTGCCCTCTTTGATTCAACAACGACCAACGCCCAACCACAGTAACAATGAGACATTCACTATTAACCTTAACATTGGCAGCGATGGCACTCAGTACACTCAACTGCAACGCCGATGACGGCTGGAAGTCACGCTATGGTCTGCAAGGCTGCGACAACCCCATCTTTACTCGCCCCGACCACGAGGTGCCAGGCGGTCGCGTTGAGGGCGCCGGCATCAACATGAACGACGGCGAGGCATACACCAATCACTACATCGACCTCAGCGGCGAGTGGCACTATGCGCCCAAGCTCAACTACGCGCCCATTGAGGTGAACACTATACACCGCGTGCTTGGCACTGCCCACGACAAGGAGCACCCGGAGTACTTCGACCAGGGCACACTCAAGTTCAACGCCAAGCGCATCAACGGCAATGGAGCGCTTGTGTCTTACCGCGCCGGCGCGATGGGCGGCGGGGACCTCTATCAGTACATCGCCACCTACGATGCCCGCGGCAACCTGGTGGATGCTATGATGATGGGCAACGAGTTCACCATTGACGACCTGTTCAAGGTTGAGCCTCACGGCAACTACACCCTTGACGGGCACTGGTCGGGCATTGCAGGCAAGATTAACAACGAACAACCCAGCCGCTTCACGCTCACGCTCAAGAACCGCTATAAGGTTGACGGCAAGCGCATCGAGTGGTCGATGACGCGCACCTATCACGTCGACGCCAAGGGCATTATCCACCTTGACAACGTCACGAGCGAGAACGCGCCCAAGTTCAACACCACAGCGCTGGAGATGACCGAGATGTCGCTCACGCCCGTTGCCGGCAACTTTGACAAACTCATGACAACGCTCAACCGCCTGCAACCCGCGCTTGCCAAGACCGAGCAGGGCAGGCGTATGCTCAACCGCCAGGCCGAGCGACTGTTCGCGTGGAACCCGCAGGCATTCCTGATGTGGGTGTGGCGCTGCCCCAAGTGCAACCTCACCCGCGTGGTGTGCGACAAGGTGCGTAACGACCACTATGTCACCGATGTGTTCAACCAGCCGAGTGTTGCTGACGCCATTGAGGGCATCACCCATGCTCGCGCGCGCAATTACTGGTTCAAGACCATTAGCCGCGCTGTCAACGAGGACTGAACAACCACTACCCTATCCGCAATAATTCACCTTATCAATATTCTGTCTATGAATAAAGTACGATTTTATATAATGTCACTGACGCTTGTCCTCGGCGCGATGTTGCTCACGAGCGGCTGCACCAAGGGCAAGCCTGACGTGATTTACCCCAAAGTCACCATGAGTGACCTGACGACCCCGATCTTTCTCTACTACGACTCGGGCATAGCGTCAATCTACTTTTACTCTTTCAACGGCTCGCGGGCTGCAACCGGTAGCATCAGCACCGTGGGCGAGGACGCGATGTTGCGCTGCGACGCTCTACACGAGTCGTGGAGCATCGATGGCGAGGGCAACTTGAAGTTGGGCAACTCAACCTACCCCATGCAGTATGCCACCAACCATGGTGTGACCATCATCAGCATCAATGGTGTCGTACTCTTGGCATCAAACAGTACCGTCAACGGCGAGATACTTGAGAAGCGACTGGACATCACCCGCGAGCGCCTGTGGCAAGCCATCGAGGACGCGCATGCCAACTCCACCGCCGTGCCCCTGTAACCGACACGTGTGTGCACAATGCACTCGCGTCTATTTTCGTCTATCATTCGTCTTCATTCGGCCCCCATTCGTCTTAATTCGGACCTATTCGTCTTCATTCGGACACATTCGTTTTCATTAGGAGCTCATTCGTTTTAATTCGGATTTCCGGATTTCCTCCAGTCGGTGATGGTGCGACGCACGGGGTCGACAAGCACTCCCACTTTGACCTTGGGACGCGGGTCGTTCCAGTAGGGAATGAGGTAGTTCTTCTCGTCAATCTGGGCGAGGG
>CAMHDX010000202.1 GCA_946183895.1 uncultured Porphyromonadaceae bacterium
GCCTCGAAAAAATCAAAGCAAGCTTTGCTTTTTCGCTCGGCTTGCACTACCTTTGTAGATTGTTTTGAAATTGACGAGTAAGCATGCCACAATATGACTACCTGATAGTTGGAGCCGGCCTGTTCGGAGCCACGTTTGCCTATCGCGCACGCCGCATGGGCAAGCGGTGCCTTGTCATCGACCGCCGCGCTCACACCGGCGGCAACGTGTACTGCGAGAGTGTGCAGGGCATCAATGTGCACAAGTACGGCGCGCACATCTTTCACACGAGCGACAAGCGCGTGTGGGACTTCGTGACATCGCTGGTTGAGTTCAATCGCTACACAAACTCACCGGTAGCCAACTGGCACGGCGAGTTGTACAACCTGCCGTTCAACATGAACACGTTCTACCGCATGTGGGGCGTGACCACGCCGGCTGAGGCCGCCGCCAAGCTTGCCGAGCAACGTGCCGAGGCAGAGCAAGCCATGCGTGCCGCCGGCATCGCCGAGCCGCGCAACCTCGAGGAGCAGGCCTTGCTATTGATAGGTCGCGACATCTACGAGCGCCTCATCAAGGGCTATACCGAGAAGCAATGGGGACGCCCGTGCAGCGAATTGCCGGCATTCATCATCCGTCGCCTGCCGGTGCGGTTGACCTTTGACAACAACTACTTCAACGATGCCTATCAAGGCATACCCGTAGGTGGTTACAACCGCCTGATTGACGCACTGCTTGAGGGGGCAGATATTGTGACCGGCGTGGACTACTTTGACAATCGCGAGCACTGGAACGCTCAGGCAGAGCGCATAGTGTTTACCGGAGCCATTGACCGCTGGTTCGACTATTGCCACGGCAGGTTGCAGTACCGCACGGTGCGCTTCGAGCAAGAGACGCTCGCCGTGAGCAACTATCAAGGCAACGCGGTGGTGAACTACACCGCAGCCGATGTGCCTTACACTCGCATCATTGAGCACAAGCACTTTGAGATGTTCGGCGCCGAGGTTGACCGCTGCCCCGTGACTGTGATTTCGCGTGAGTACTCCACCGAGTGGCAGCCAGGCATGGAACCATATTACCCCATTAACGACGAGCGCAACAACGCTATGGCGGAGAAATATCGCGCCATGGCTGCCGAGGAGAAGAACGTAATCTTCGGCGGCAGGCTTGCCGAGTATCGCTACTACGACATGGCACCGATTATCGCCCGTGTACTTGAACTGGATATACCATGAAGGAGTTGTGGACTAAGTTATACTCTCGCTTTCGCGACCTGATATTGTACGGCATCATCGGTTGCCTGTCGTCGGGTCTGGACTTTGTGGCTTACACACTGCTGGTCAAGGTGTGCGACTGGCACTACATCGTCGCCAACTGCGTGAGTGTGCTGATAGGCATCACAACCAGTTTCACACTCAATCGCAAGTACAACTTCAAGGTCACCGACAACACCATGCGCCGCTTTGCCATCTTCCTGACGGTGGGCCTTAGCGGCATGGCGTTGAGCAACGTGATACTGTGGCTGTGCATTGACGTGCTGTCGCTGGGCGAGATACTGTCCAAGTTGCTATCAATCGTGCTTGTGGTGTTTTTCCAGTTCCTGTTGAACAAGTATATAACCTTTAGACAAACCGAAGAATAATGAGCAAGATATATTTCGTAATGCCCGCCTACAACGAGGCGGAAAACATCGAGAGCGTCATCGCGCAGTGGCACCCCGTCGTTGAGCGTTGCGGTAGCGACTGCCGCTTGGTCATCGCCAACGACGGCAGCAAGGACAACACCTTCGCCATCATGCAGTCATTGCAGGCCAAGTACCCGCAGTTTGTGGCGTTGGACAAGCCCAACTCGGGTCATGGCGCCACGGTGCTGTACCTGTATCGCTATGCCATCGAGCATGGAGCCGACTATGTGTTCCAGACCGACAGCGACGGTCAAACCGATCCGGAGGAGTTCCGGCAGATGTACGACAATCGCGAGCAATATGACTTCCAGATCGGCTCGCGCGCCGGCAGGCAGGACGGCTTCAGCCGTGTGGTGGTGACCAAGACGCTGAAGTTGGTCGTCTGGCTGATGTTCCATGTGTGGGTAGAGGATGCCAACACCCCGTTCCGCCTGATGAAGACCGAGCGTCTGCAGAGCATCATGGAGGTAATTCCACCCGACTTCTTCCTGAGCAACGTGGCGATAGCGGCGATAGCCGTCAAGCGCGGCGAGCGCTGCAAGTGGTACCCCATCACGTTCAAGCCGCGTCAAGGCGGGGTGAATAGCATCAACCTCAAGCGCATCTTCAAGATAGGCTGGAAGGCGTTGGGCGACTTCAGAGAGTTGAACAAGAAACTGTAGAGATGCCTGCTGTTCTGCGAAATACCCGATACGTGATAGGTGCCGCGCTATTTGTTGCGGCAGCATTGTTCCTGCTGGTGTTTGCCAATGCCACCTCGCCGCTATACGATGACATGGGCGGCATTGACGGCACTGTGTTTTACTTCGTGGGCAAGTCATGGTATGAGGGTCATTTACCCTACGTCGAGCTCTTTGACCACAAGGGGCCTTTAACCTATTTGTTCAATCTCGTGGGCTACGCCATTACCGGCAATCGCTATGGTGTTTGGGGACTTGAGGTCGTGTCACTATTTGTCACACTTGTGTTTGTCTACCGGACCTTCCGATTAAAACTCACACGGCTGTGGTCATTAGCGCTAACCATATTGTCACTGCTGATGTTAACCGTCACGCTTGAGGGAGGCAACTTAACTGAGGAGTACATACTTCCTTGTCTCGCCGCGTCTTACTACTACTCGCTGCGATGGATTCTGCATCACTACGACACGGACTCATCACACCTCGCCTCTACTCATTGCGCATGGTACTCGGCACTCTATGGCCTCACGTTCGGCGTCGCACTGATGACGCGCCCTACGAACGCGTTCGGCCTGGTGGGACCGGTGCTGTTGATTATCATCATTCTGCTATGGCATCGCCGGTGGCGCAATATCATGGCTAACTTCATGGCAGGCATCGCCGGACTGCTGATAGTCACGGTGCCGTTTGTTGCGTATTTTCACGCACATGGGGCATTGCAGGACTTCTGGGACGCTGCCTTCGCCTTCAACTTTGAGTATGCCGACACGCGGGTGGTATCGCCGCTCGCCTCGTTGCATGACATCATGCGCTGGCTCAAAATGTACTTTCCCACTTGGGGAGTAATGCTCATTGCCCTATGGGGAATAATTGCCGGTAGAGGGCGCGTGGTTCATGTGTATGCCTTCACCGCCGCCCTGCCGCTTGCGCTGTGGTTCTGGAGAGGAGCCGGGTATGCCCACTACGGCGCACTTGCCTTGCCATTGATGGCGGCACTATTCGTGTCGTTGCACTATATCGGTTCACGCGGAGCGCGCTCTCTCACGATGGCTCGCATTGCTGCCTACTTTATTGTGATACTCTCACTGTACTGCTCGGCGAGCGCCGCCATGACTTTCAGACAGTCATATCGCTCATCGTTCGATGCATTTCAAGACCGCCCCTTGTGGCAACATCGCGTCGCCGACTGCATTGACCGCACTATAGGCTCCGACCGCGAGCAGTCAATACTGCTTTACAACATTGATCCTGCGGTGTATGAGTTGAGTAACATCTTCCCGGGCACTAAGTATTTCT
>CAMHDX010000203.1 GCA_946183895.1 uncultured Porphyromonadaceae bacterium
CAATGAAGACGACCGGCACCATTGGCCTTGGTGATGGTGTCTCAGTGTCATTCACTAAAGGGTCCGTTTCATCAATGCCATCGATCAATTCGTCTTATTTAACCCTAAACAAGAACAACACCGTGACCGTCAGTATAGCTGATGGCACGTTGGACAAAATTACCTTCACCAAGTATAGCGGCGGGTACGCTAGTTTCTCGGCCTCGCCATCGAATGTCGGCACCTATAAAGACGCAGAACTCACGTGGACCGGAGATGCAGAGTCGCCAGCGTCCGAGATTGTCTTTACCGCCAAAAGAGACACCAAGCTCATTAAGATAACCATCGAGTATACGGCGGCTTACAAGCCGGCGGCGCCGGCGTTGTCGCTCGCGGGCGGCACGTACTACGGCGCGCAGGAGCTGACCATCAGCGCCAACGAGGGGCTGACCGCCAAGTACACCATCGACGGCGGAGCCGAGCAGACCTACAGCGCGCCCATCACCATTGACCGCGACATGACCGTGGCGGCGTGGACCATAGACGGCAGCGTCACCAGCAACGTCGTCACCGCCAGTTATGAGATCTATCCCGCCGTGCCCGTGTTCAGCGTTGGCGGCGCGTCGGTGGCTGATGGTTCAGCGATTTGGCTCGATGAGGGCACGCCCATCACGCTCAGCGCCGCTGAGGCCGGAGCCACGATATACTACGAATATCACTATGGCGAGCTTGACCACCCGGTGACCACGCCCACCACGTCGTCGGCGCAGTACCAGACGCCCGTTGAGGCGGTCGGCAGCGATTGCGGCGAGCTCACCGCGATAGCCGTGGTCGGCGGTCGCGCGTCCACCATGGCGCATATCACCGTCATGGCGCCGATGCAGGTCAACATTTACGGCGCGAGCAATCGCACCGACTTCGGCACCGTTACGCTCAACAAGAGCGTTGCTAACAGCAACGTCATCTATTATACCACCGATGGCAGCGACCCGCGCGTGAGCGAGTCAGCGCAGGCGTATAGCGGCGCGTTCGAGGTGAGCGGCTCGCCGTTCGTGGTCAGCGCCGCCTCGACCGAGCGCGGCAAGTGGAGCAAAGTCACCACGCGCACGTTCACCGTCAGCCTGCCCGCCGCCGAGTTCGGCGCGCGTCAGGGTGTGCACTACGTGCCGTTTGAGGTGCCCATCACGTGCAGCGACGCGTCGCTGGAGGGCTACGAAATCTACTACGCCGTCAAGGTCGGCGAGCTGCCCGGCGAAGCCGTGCCTGCGGCGCCCGCCGTCGTTGACGGCGCGGTGACCGGCGGCACGCTGTATAGCGCGCCCATCAGCGTCAGCTCGATGGGCAAGTACGTCGGCATCGCCGCCATCGTCGTCAAGCGCGGCGTTGCGAGCGCCGTTGCGCGCGCCAGCTACGAGCTGCACGCCGCGACGCCCGTCATCTACAAGCGCGTCACCGCCGCCACGCAGCTTGCCGCCGGCGCGCAGTACGCGCTCATCGCCACCGGCGCCACCCACATCGTGCTCGACGGCGAGGACGGCGCGTGGACGCTACAGCTGCCCGACGGCAGCAGCCTCACGCCCGATGCCAGCCTCGAGTACGCCGGCATGGCAGCCCCCATGGTTGCCGGCGATAATCCAGTGGCGGCCAACATAAATATACGCAGCGGCAACGCTGTGATTCACTTCGGCAGCAACGTCTACCGCTACTTGCGCTACGACAGCGACAACAGCCGCTTTGTCGCCGCGCAGTCCGAGGCGTTGCAGTCCGTCGCGCTCTACCGCCTGGTAGACGCCGTGTCGCTCGCCGACCTCAAGCGCGAGCTCGACAGCGAGCCCGAGCCCGTCGAGCTCACCACCATCATCAACGAGGACCTGCAGGTCGTGTATGCCGACGTCGACGCCCGCGTCATCTGGGTCAAGGACGACGGCAACGCCATCAACGCCGCGCACAAGCGCGCCGGGCAGCACAACTACCTCATCAGCCAGACGATGGACCAGAGCGAGTACGACCAGAGCAATTGGATGCAAGTACAGCTCGACCCCGAGGCCGACCCGACAGTGCTCGCCGGCTACATCATTCCCGCCGGCACCCTGATTGTCGAGCAAGACGCTGCCGGCACCCTGTCGGCAGTGGGCGAGCCCACGGTGGGCGACGCGACCGCCGAGTATACCCCCAACGTCTACTGTC
This sequence comes from uncultured Porphyromonadaceae bacterium, assembly GCA_946183895.1. Taxonomy (GTDB): domain Bacteria; phylum Bacteroidota; class Bacteroidia; order Bacteroidales; family Muribaculaceae; genus Sodaliphilus. Next base: position 2,167 of record CAMHDX010000203.1, read on the forward strand.
CCGCCAACTTTGCCGCCGAGAACCTGAGCGGTGAGACCGGCTACTACTTTGTCAACCCCAAGGACAACGAGCTGTGCACCGTGACGTGGGCGGTGTGGAGCGCCGCGGACGGGGCCTTCTATATGCCCGCGACGACCGTCGTTGACGGTGCGTCGGTCAACGACGCCGGCCTTGCCGGAGGCTTCACGGTCGACTGGAGCCGCAACGCGGCGGGCGACATCAGCTCGCAGCTCGTTGACGGCAGCATGTACCAATTCAACGCCATCGTCGTTGAGAGCGACGACGCTACCGGCAGCGGCGCGCCGCGCCGGCTCACGCCGCTCACGCGGACGCTCAGCGACAACTACGTCGTGCTGCCCGTCGGCTTCACGGGTGCCGCGCTGATCATCACCGGTGTGACCGACATCAATGCCGACGTTGACGGCGTTGCCACGTACTACGACCTGTCAGGTCGCGCGCTGTCGCAGCCCGCGCCCGGCGTCAACATCGTAGTCGTCACGGCTCCCAACGGGAGCCACCGCGCCTGCAAAATCGTCTATTGACGGCACGTGAAATTCGTAAAAATTACGTAAAAATCGGGAAAATTTAACTACGAATTATTCTAATTCAAGGGCTGACACGGATGTGTCAGCGACTTGCGGATTGAGAGCATAAGAATAAGAAACTAAAAAAGGATAAAACGTTATGGTCATTTTGGTGCACACTTATAGCCATCTGCAACGTCGTTTGTTTTTAGTATATGCGAGCAAGGCTCATTGAATTTGATATATTAAAAGGAATTGGAATTATAGCGGTCATTATAGGTCATTTTCCTATTCCTACTTCATTGCATACGATTATTTATTGTTTTCATATGCCTTTGTTCTTTCTTGTGTCCGGCTATTTTTGGCGTAAGAGAGACATTTTGCCAACCATTGTACACACCGCACGGCGCCTCCTCATACCATGGTTGTTCTTTTGTTCGCTAAATTATCTATGGGCAGTAATGTTGAGGATGAGAGCAACCCATGAGATTGGAAATAGTTTTATAGATGTTTTGTTTTCATTATCACTACTAGACGAGAACAATGATATTCTATTTTTATCAATATGGTTCTTGATATGTATGTTTATAGTCCTGAATGTGTATAATATATTACGTCATATTATAAAAAGTGAAATGTTGATGCATTTTATAATCGTAGGATTATATTTGATAGGTTATAGTACTCAGTATACGTTTGGATTGCCTTTGTTTGTAGATACATCAATTTCAGTATTACTATTTTTCCATATAGGTGTTTTATTTGCAACATATAAAAACAACATTACCATACACCTTAATAAACAGGCGCAAATCATAAGTTGTGTATTATTGGCTTTGTTAAGTTACTTCGTTGTTTTGCTTAGTCCGAAAGTCGATTTTAAATTGAACGAATACCCGATTTATATACTCTTGATATCATGCCTGTTTACAATCCT
>CAMHDX010000204.1 GCA_946183895.1 uncultured Porphyromonadaceae bacterium
GAAAAATCCCGCGCAGTCCATCGCCGACTGCGACCGCGTGCTGGCGATGAATCCCAACCTGTCGCTCGCGTACATGTTGCGGGCATCGGCAAGGACGCTCGTGATCGAGATGCGGCGCGTGGTGCAGGATGATGTTGCCGAAGGCGCCGACAAGAAAGCCGCCGCATCGCTTGCCGTGCGCGAGGATGCCGCCGACTATCAAGCCATCATCGCCGACTTGGACCAGACGATAGCCCTGTCGCCCAAGAACGTGTATGCCTACTTCAACCGCGGCATCATATGCGCGCAGCGCGGTGAGCTGACCGAGGCCATTAGCTGCTACAGCCGCGCGATCGAGATCAAGGGCGACCTGGGCGAGGCCTACTACAACCGCGGCATCTCCTACCTGCGGTTGGGCAACAAGGCGCAAGGCATGTCCGACCTGAGCAAGGCCGGTGAGTTGGGAATTTTGCCGAGCTACAATGTGCTGAAGCGGATGAACAAATAACAATGCACAAATAACAATGCACAAATAACAATGCACAATTCACAATGCACAATTCACAATGCAGAATGCACAATTCACAATGCAGAATGCACGATTCACAATGCGCAATGCACGATTCACAATGCGCAATGCACAATTGTGGCCATTGTGCGGCGGCAAGTCCCGTTAGGGACGGCAAGGGCTTAGGCAGGGGTGTTAACCCCTGCATTGCAGGCCTAACCCCCATGGTAGTCCCGTTAGGGACGACAGAATGAGCTGACAGAGGCATTGCTGACGTGGGCAGCGGCAATACCGCTGCATGGACCGACACAGCCGCCGCAGGCGGCGGCTAAGGGTAAGGAGCGATGGTGGCGGGGCGGTGCATTTTCAATACAGAAGCACGTGGGGGCGGCACGGGCAGCGGCGGTGCCGCTGCATGGATCGACACAGCCGCCGCTGGCGGCGGCTAAGGGTAAAGAGCGACGGTGGCTGGGCGGTGCATTTTCAATACAGAAGCACGCGGGGGCGGCACGGGCAGCGGCAATACCGCTGCATGGACCGACACAGCCGCCGCGGCGGCTAAGGGTTACCGCCGGCACCACGGTTGCATTGGGATTATTGAGATAGCGAAAACAATGCAAGGCTTGAGGGTTATTGGGGCATGGCGGTGTAGAAGCGGAGGGTCTTGCTCGGGGCGGCGCGGTGGTCCTGTTTGGGTCGCCACTTTGCGTCCGGAGCGGCTTGCGGGACCAGCTGCACAAGGTCTTCGCCCAGTTCGCGGTTGATGTTGTCAATCGCCTGCATGAGGTTGCGCTGCTTGGTGTGGTCGGTGGTGTCGAACACGCTCAGCTGTATGCCCGTGGCAGGAGTGATGTCCGTGACCAGCACGCCAGCCTTGCGATAGCCGAATCCACTGCGGTAGATATTGTTGAAAGCCAGCAGCGCATAGTGCACGATGGTCGTTGTTGACGCGCTCGGCGTAGAGATGCGCATGCGGCACGAGTTGGCATAGTAAGGCAAGTCCTTGCGGAAGAAGTCTCCGCGCAGGTGTACGATGACATTAGCCGCGACCGCGTTCTCGTCGCGGAGGTGCTTGGCGCATCGCTCCGCGAAGTTGATTACCGCATCAGCCACTTCGCGTCGGTCGGTGAGAATAGAGCCAAAGGTGCGCGAGTTCATGATAGACTGGCGCGACATTGTGACCGGGTTGACGCGCAGGCAGTCCTCGCCGCGCAGCTCGCGCGCCGTGCGCTCCAGAGTGACATTGTAGTTGAGCCTGATGACCTCAGGCGGGAGGGAAGCCAGGTCGAAGGCGGTCTTGATGCCCCGCTCGCTCAGCGAGGGAGCCAGCCGCCGCCCCACGCCCCAAACCTCGTCGATGGGCGTGCGTCGCAACATGATGTCAATCGCCTCAGGCCTCACGAGCCAGTAGACGCCATCCTTGATTGACGGGTGCTTCTTGGCCGCCTCCACCGCCACCTTGCACAGGGTGTGGGTAGGTGCGAAGCCGATGCTGACCGGCACGCCCACCTCGCGGCGGATGCGTTGGACCATCTCGACCATCATCTCGTGACCCCGCTCAACGTCGTCGGTCGGCATGCGGAAGAACGCCTCGTCGACCGAGTAGACCTCCACGCTCTCCACCATGCTGCCCACAATCGACATGATGCGGTGGGACAAGTCGCTGTAGACGATGTGTCGCGCCGAGAGCATGACCACGTTGTCCGGGTTAGTGTGGTCCTTGATTTGGAACGCCGGGCATCCCATGGGAATGCCCAAGCGCTTAGCCTCGTTAGAGCGCGCGATGACACAGCCGTCGTTGTTGCTCAGCACGACGACCGGAATGCCATTGAGCGAGGGGTTGAAAACCCGCTCGCACGAGACAAAGAAGTTATTGCAGTCAACGATTCCGTAAAGCATACTGTGAAAAGTGTGAAACTTCTATGAAACTCGTAAAACATGCTGTGAAATGCGTGAAAGAATGGTTAATGGGAGGGTGGGGTGGTGTCGGTGAAAGTAGTGATGAAGGTGGGGCACTCCAGTTTGTCGAGCCACCGGCTGAACTCCTCGAGGTTGAGCGAGTTGTAGATGTCCTCGGAGCCCGTGAGAGCGTCGAGACCCTGCCCCTCGAGCAAGAGATTCTGCAGCCAGTACTCATTGGTGTTCAGCTCAATGGCGTGGATGGCGCGGATGTGGTCCGCAATCACCTTGAAGTTGCTCTCGTCGATGTACATGTTGCAGTTGTAGAAGAGATTGATGATGCTGTAGAGCGCGTCGTTGCGGTTGTCCGGTGCGACGTCAAACGAAACATTCATGAGCCAACGGTTAGGCACCCTGGTGAGTGAGGCCTGCGTGTCGACAGCGTAGGTAAGCCGAGCACTCTCGCGTAGCTCCCAGTTGACAAATCCGCCGAAGATATGGTTGAGTATAGAGAGGTAGATGTTGTTGCGAGCCGTGAACGGCATCTTGCCACCCAGAGTGAGCAAGACCGATTGTCGTTCGCCCGGCGCATTGATGGGGACCGGTTGCTGCGCCACACGGTCGTTGAGGTAGAGCGGTCGCATTGGTGTCACGGAGGCCTTGTGTCCCTTGAGCGAGCCGATGTATCGGCAGATGAGCGGCTCGATGAGGTCAGCGTCAAAATTGCCCACGATGGTAAACACAAAGTCAGCCGCATTGGCCGTGAGCGCATGATAAGCCACAAGGCAGTCATGAGCCGAGAGCGCGCGGATGCTGTCCGGATTGATGAGCGCATCGAAGTTTTCGGACGGGAACATCGCACGCGACATAGCCAAGTCCAGAGCCGTGTCCGAGTTATTGTCCGCCTTGCGAATCATAGAAGCGTAGCCATCGCGTGTCGCGTCAAACGCCTCGACATCGGCGGTCGCCTCGTTGAAGTGCAGGTAGAGCAGTTGTAGCAACGATTCGAACGAAGCCGGTCGGCATTGCCCCGTGAAGCCGTGATAAATTTCGTCAATGTCCGGATTGAGCGCGCACATCTCGGCCACCATGCGCTTGTTGATAGCCACCGCCGAGAAGTTGCCCACCCGCATCGTCGAAGTCAAGAGGTGAAGCAAGCGCGCCCTCGTTGCCATGTGAGGCGGCAAAGCGTGCACGCCCCCTCGAGCGCGTGCGCCCAGTAGGATTTCGT
>CAMHDX010000205.1 GCA_946183895.1 uncultured Porphyromonadaceae bacterium
TTGGTCTGATGGACAAGGAAACCAACGAGGAAACCAATGTGGGCGACATCAACACAGTGTTGACAACCATTCTGGCGGGCGAATATGACACGACATGCGACGTCAACCGTGACGGCGCGGTCAATGTGGGCGACGTCAACAATGTGTTGGGCACCATCCTCACGGGCAACCACATTGAGTATCGCACCGAGTACGACTACGTGTGGGACGAGGGGCAGATGGCAGAGGTCCACCTGGAGGTCGCCGTTGACGAGTGGAACAAACTGCTGCTCGCCTACGACGCCGACAAGTTGACCAAGCTCTACATCGCCGCCGACATGGATTTTGTCCAACGCGGACAAACGCTCCACATTGACAACATCGGCATGCGCATTCGCGGCAACGGCTCTCGTCACCGCCCCGAGGGCAAGCCCGGCGAGCTGCACACCACCGACAGCACCACGTGGCACTCGGTGGGCTGGGGGCTCAACTTCCGCAAGTACGTCAAGGACGACGAGCACACGCTGCGCGGCATTCGCAAGATTTGGCTACGCTACGGCTACAACGAGCCCACTCACATGCGCGAGCACTTCGGCTACACGATGTACCGCGACTATGGCGTGTGGACGGCTCCGCGCTCGACGTTCTGCCGCGTGTGGATACACGTGACCGGCGACGCCAAGCCCGCCTACTACGGCGTGGACAACATTCTCGAGCCCATTGACGACCGCTACGTCAAGGACCGCTCGGCGCTCTTCGGCGGCCACAAGGGCTACTTGTGGAAATGCGGCAAGGGCGAGGCCGACCTGAGGCGCAATGCCGATGACATGTTCGGCTGGGACGACAACGGCGCGATGGACGAAAAGGTCTATGTGCTCAAGACCGAGACCGAGCAATTTGACAACGCCAAGGTGCAGATGCAGGCGTTCATCGACAGCATCAACGTGCCCGACAACAACCGGTTTCACGACTGGATAGCGCGCGTGACCGACGTTGAACTGCTCCTCAAGACCTATGCCGGCATGGTGGCGCTGGGCAACTGGGACGACTATTGGAACAACTCCAACAACTACTACCTCTACTTCAACTCGACCGACCCGGTGCGTTACAAGGTGTTCTTCATCCCCTACGACCTGGACAACACGCTGGGTTGCTCGCGCCGCGTGGGCAACATCGTGGACATCGGCCGCCAGGACCCGATGAACTGGGGCTTAGGCGATGTCAATCCGCTCATTGCCCGCATGCTCACTCACGACGACTACCGCAACATCTACATCCGCAGTCTCAAGCAACTGGTGGACCCCGAGCTACACCTCATGGACCCCGAGAGCGCCACAGCCCGCTGTGCAGCCTGGTTCCAGATGCTCAAGCCCTACTTCCCCGCCGACATGGACCGCGACAATCGCCTCTATGACGGCCCCAACGAGTTGAGCAACATCAAGAATTATCGTCTCACCTACGACACTCCCAGCAACTACTTCACGGTGAAAAAGCAGGTGATTGACGCCCTCCCCGACCCCGAATAATTAAACCTTTACTTTAACTTTAACAATAACCTATCAACACATTATGATAAAAGACTTTAACTACTACACACCCACCCGGGTTGTCTTTGGTAAAAACAGTAAAGAGCAAGTGGCGGCGCTGGTGCGCCGCGAGGGCGGTACACGCGTGCTGCTGCACTACGGTGGCGGCAGCGCGGTGCGCAGCGGTCTGCTGGCGAAGATGCGCGACCTGCTCAATGCCGAGGGCATCACGACAATCGAACTGGGCGGCGTGGTACCCAATCCGCTGCTGAGCCTGGTGCGCCACGGCATTGAGGTGTGCCGTGACAACCAAGTCGACTTCATCCTCGCCATTGGCGGCGGCAGTGTGATTGACAGCGCCAAGGCGATTGCCTACGGTGTGCCCTACACCGCCGGCGACGTGTGGGACTTTTGGGAGGGCAAGGCGGTGCCCGCCGCCACCGTGCCGCTAGGCTGCGTGCTCACCATCCCCGCTGCCGGCAGCGAGATGAGCAGCTCATGTGTCATCACCCACGACGACACCCTGGTCAAGCGCGGAATCAACAGCGACCTGTGCCGCTGCCGCTTCGCCATCATGAACCCCGAGCGCACCTTCACCCTGCCACCCTATCAGACGGCAGCCGGCGCGACCGACATCATGATGCACACCATGGAGCGCTACTTCAGCCGCTACGAGGGCATGACGCTCACCGACGCCATCGCCGAGGCGATTCTGCGCACGGTCATGGAGAGTACGCCCGTCGTACTCGCCCAACCCGACAACTACGTCCACCGCGCCCAGCTGATGTGGGCAGGTAGCCTGTCGCACAACGACTTGACCGAGTGCGGCTACGAGAAGGACTTTGCCACCCACCGCCTGGAGCACGAACTCAGCGCGCTATTCGGCGTAACCCACGGCGCCGGCCTCGCCGCATTGTGGGGCAGCTGGGCACGATATGTGTTGCCACGGCATGACAAACGCTTCGCTCAATTCGCCGTCAAGGTCATGGGCATCGCTCCGCAGGGCGACGACCGCGCCACCGCACTGGCGGGCATTGAGGCGCTGGAGCGCTTCTTTGCCGCCATCGGCATGCCCACATCGATCAAGCAACTGCTGGGACGCACCGTCACTGAGGGCGAAATCGCCGTAATGGTAGACAAGTGCAGCCGCGGCGACACCATCACCATCGGGTCGATCGAAAAGCTCGGTCCTGACGACATGACCGCCATCTACCGCGCCGCCAACCACTGACACCAACGCGCGCAAGCGTTGAGCGCAAGAAAAATGGTGCCGCGACGGCACTTTGCAACTCGGTTGCAAGAGAAAAGGCGTAATTTTGCGGCGTCAAAAACAAGAATGCGTTATGGACGAAGTGTTACACATGATTAATGAGATGTCGCCCTACTTGTTGTTGGGCTTCCTCTTTGCCGGCATCCTGCACAGTTTTGTGCCGGCGCAGTTTTACTCACGCTACCTGGCAGGAGCGGACTTCCGCTCGGTGCTCTACGCCGCCATGATGGGTGTGCCGCTGCCGCTGTGCTCATGCGGCGTGCTGCCCACCGCCATGTCGCTGCACAAGGAGGGCGCGTCCAAGGGCGCCACGACTTCGTTCTTGATAGCCACGCCCCAAACCGGCGTTGACTCCATCGCCGCCACCTACTCGCTCATGGGGCTTGCCTTCGCTGTCATTCGGCCCATCGCCGCGCTGGTCACGGCCCTGTTCGGCGGCGTACTGACCAACGCCTTTACGCGCAACGACAAGGACGACACCATGACCGACGCCGCGCAGCCCGTCGAGGACTGCCACTGCCACGACAACGCCAAAGACGTGGCACAGATGTCATTTATTGACAAGTGTATTGAGGCTCTGCGCTATGCCTACATCGACATGATATCCGAGATTGGCAAGTGGCTGGTGATTGGTCTGGTGATAGCCGCATTGATTACGGTGTTTGTGCCCAACGACTTCTTCGCCGTCTTTGCCGGCAACTCGTGGCTGTCAATGCTGTTGGTGCTGCTCATCAGTGTGCCGATGTACATTTGTGCCACCGGCTCCATTCCCATCGCTGTCGCGTTGATGCTCAAAGGGCTGAGCCCGGGCACCGCGCTGGT
>CAMHDX010000206.1 GCA_946183895.1 uncultured Porphyromonadaceae bacterium
TTGGTGTGTATCAACCACCAGGGTGTCTATCTCGTTCATCTCGCGGTCTCAACGTTTTTTACAGGTTCTCAAAGTTGTTGATTGCTGACTCTAAATCGGCATCCTCTTTGCTCTGGCTCACACTGCCGTAGTGAAAGGCGATAGCCATCACGACCACCGAGTAGGCGTAAAACTGGATTAGCGTGGCGGCTACTGTGATGATATAATATAATAATGAGCCGCCTGCCATGGCGTTGGCGATGGTTTCGCTATCGTTGGTGTAAGTGCTTAGCAATATTGTCGCGATGGTCCACACGCCGCTGACGAATGCCTGCGAATAGACATAAAGCAGTGCCATGACAATCATTAGGCCCATCATCTTCCAGAACTCGTCGTAGCATAGCTTGAAGGCGTGCAGGATGCAATCCCACAGTCCGCGGTTGTTCTCAAAGGCAACCACCGCCGGCGCCATCATCAGCGGATTGACCACCATTGCCCAGTAAAAAAGGAAGACAATGGGTGCGAACAGGAAGGTGAATATCGACACCATCGAGAATGGTATCGCGATGGCGAACACCATAAAGGCAATTACCATCATTTTGCCTAGCATTGGCGTTATCTCCTTGCGGATATCGGTAAATGTCGCCGTGTCCAACCCGCCATCGTGGGTGAAGTAGTAGCGCATCAGTGCCATGAATGTGGTGTTGGCAATCATGAAGCCTATCGCCATCACGGCATAGGTGCTAACCCACATTGTCGTCTTGATGTCCTCAGCGCTATCGTGGTTGCCCGAGAAGTAGGTGGTAATCAGGTTGACAATGCCGATTGAGGCGACAATCGACACCGGCAACAGGATGTAGATGGACAACCGCAACCAGCCGCGCCAATTCTCGTGAATGAAGTCAAACACCGTGTTGACCTTGTTGCCCAGCGTGCGGTATTCGTATAGCTTGATGTGCTCACTGTTGCTCTTCATGGTGACGCTTGACGGGTAAGTAAATGTAGTAGAACACGATGTAGGCTATCGACGCAAAGATTGTCATGAGGGCAATCACCGGAAACTCGTCCGCCCCTCGTGTCAAGAAACTCTCAATCACGGCGGCGACTATAATCATGGGCATGGTGCCTAACACCAGCATCACGCCCTCCCTGGCCGCCTTGACAAACGAGCGCAACCGGCTATAGGTGCCGGGGAACAGCCACCCGTTGCCCATGTGGATGCCCGCACCGCCCATGATGATGATGGCTGTGAGCTCCAGCGTGCCGTGAAACCACAGCGCCAGCGAGAAGTCGCCAAGCACTCCCTGTTGTGACAAGAAAACGCTGAAGCAACCTAGCATCACAAAGTTGTTGAACAGTATGTAGCCGCTTACCAGTGAGGTCAGCACCCCCATGACAAAGCAAAAGAACGACACGTGCACATTGTTGTACACAATCTCAACAAACATCTCGAAAGGCGGCATCCCCTCGTACACACCGGCGGCGTTGCCCTTATTGATGTTGTCAATGGTCATGTCAACGTAGCCCGGACCCATTACCAGACGCACGTAGTCAGGGTCAACCCATGCGCTGAAGATGCCTATCAGGAACGAGACCGCCGCGATAATCATCGCAGTGATGAGCGCCGGGCGGGCGGTGTACACCAGTCGCGGCATCTCGTGGGTGAAAAACCGCTTTACGGCTTGCCACGTGCCCGGACGACCCTTGTAAATCTCGTTGTGGAACGCGAGTGAGAGGCTGTTCAGGTATTTGGTGATATTGCTGGTGGGGTAGTGGGTGCGGCAGTAGGCCAGGTCGGCGCACAGGTCGTTGTAGCCGGCGAGCAGCCGGTCGGCCTCGGTGTCCGATAGCATCGATGCCATGTGCTCGTACTCGACCCACTTGGCGCGATTGATTCGTATGAATAATGCCTCTTGCATCGTGTCTTGTGTGACTTGTTAGTGCAAATTTAGACAAAAATTGGTAATAATGTCGTTTTTTTTGTCTAAATTTGCATTTATAATTCAAAAATCGAACGTAGCCATGCGTAACAACAATATCACAACGGGTCACAATATCATCATCGCGCAGTATCCCGCCAGCGTGGCTGACCGCATGATTGCACGCATAGTTGACTCGTTTTTCATCACGATATATCTGACAACGGCAACGGCATTCTTTTTTTCGATTGAGGAGACTTATTCCTCAGTCATGGATGTGTTGTGGTTGTTTATGCTCCTTGCTGTGTTGCCGGCCTTGGCTTATTTTCCGATTTTTGAGTTGCTGGATTCGGGTCGCACCTTGGGCAAGCGCATCATGGGCATACGCGTTGTGCAGGCCGACGGCTCGCAACTGCAATTCTCGTCGGCGGTGTTGCGCTGGGTGTTCGATGTGCTGGATGTGACGCTGGCCTTGGGCTTGCCCACAATGATTTTTTCGCGCAACAATCAGCGCATTGGCGACATGGCTGCCGACACCGTGGTGATTAGCGACAAGGAGAACAATTATCAGTCGTTCGACACCTCGGTCTATGATTTCGCCTATAAGGATTACACTCCGGTCTATCCCGAGGCTGCCGGCCTCACGACCAATCAGTTGGAGATTATCAAGCGCGTCTTGTTGTTTGACCGCGACCCTGTGATTCATCAGGACTACCTTAACAGGTTGGCCAACAAGGTAGTGGCAGTGCTGGATGTGCGGCCACAACCCGGCATGGACGCGCCGGCGTTTCTCAACGTGGTGCTCACCGACTACATGTATTACGCCTCGCTGCCGGTCGAACTGTAGTAGCTATCGCGCGGCGGCACCCTGTAAAAACTAAAATCGCCCCTGCCGCAATGAGAGTGGCAGGGGCGATGTCGATTGTTTAGCGCGACGCCCGTTGATGCCCGAAGTAGCGTGTCAGCAACGCCTCGTCGCAGCAGGCGGCGTCACCGCCGTGCTTGTACTCGCCGTGGTACTCATACACGGGGATGTCGCCCCCCTGCTCACGCAGCTTTGCCACAGCGTCGGTGCAGTCAACCTCGCTGGCGGTGTTGAAGAAGTAGACCGGCGTGTCGGCGCACAGGCGCGGCTCGGAGCACGACATCGAGATTGCCGCGGCAAACACACTGGGATGCTCGGCGACAAAGTCCCACGTGCCTCGCCCGCCGTCTGACGATCCCGCCAGGTAGATGCGATTGGCGTCAACCAGCCCTTGTCGCACCTGGTCGTCAATCATCACCTTGACGTCATCATACACCTCGCTCCACCTCAGGCATTGCTCATTGTCGGCGCGATGGCACATGGGCAGCAATACGACCGCCTTGAGGTCGTGGCGCTGCAGGTAGTTGATGATTGAATCGTCGGCGGCGCAGTTGTCGTAGTGGTTGGGGTGGGTGAAGAAACTGTGGATCTTGCGGTCGTGCACACCACCGTGCAGCCACACCACCATCAGCGCCTTGCCGGGGGCCTCAGGGTTGATGTTGATGACACGGCACGGCAGGTTGAAGGTGAACGACTGTGTGCCCTGCTCGAGCGCGTACTCGTAGTCCTTCACGGGTTGCTTGTCGGTCGCCATGCTGGCCACGGCCACGAGCGCTACAAGCATCGTTATTAAGGATTTTCTTGTCATGGTCAATCTATTATAA
>CAMHDX010000207.1 GCA_946183895.1 uncultured Porphyromonadaceae bacterium
CGTTACTGTTCACAAGGAGATTAAGTAATAATTTTTTACACTTTTAACTATGGCAAAAAAAGTTGTTGCAACGCTCCAGACCGGTAAGGGTCGCGCCTATAGCAAGGTGATCAAGTTGGTGCGTTCGGAGAAGACCGGTGCCTATGTGTTCGAGGAGCGCATGGTGCAGAACGAGAAGATTGATGAGTTCCTCAAGGCTTGAGACTTTCAAGCTATTGAACCCGTAAAATAATGTTGCGCGATACCGCCCGTCATGGTGGTGTCGCGCAACACTTTCATCTTAAACAACCAATTGTATGTTGACCTACATTGCCAATGCCGACCACTATGCACAAGTGCTCTCACGTGTGCAATCGGTGAGCCGCATGTTGTGGATAGGCACCGCCGACATCAAGGACCTGTATGTGGAGGTGGGCAAGGAGAAGAAGCCGTTTCTGGCTCTGATTGCCCAGCTCATTCGCCGTGGCGTGGAGGTGCGGCTCGTGCATGCCAAGGAGCCGGGTGTGAACTTTCGTGAAGACTTTGACCGCTACCCGGTGCTCTACGACCGGCTGGAGCGCGTGTTGTGTCCGCGGGTTCACTTCAAGATGCTCGTGTTTGACGGTGAGGAGGTGTATATCGGTAGCGCCAACCTCACCGGTGCCGGCATTGGCATGAAGGGCGAGACAACCCGCAACTTCGAGGCGGGCATCTTGACCGATGAGCCCGAAATCGTGGAGCGCGCCATGAACCAGTTTGATGACCTGTGGATAGGCAAGCATTGCAAGAAATGCCGGCGACGGGAATTCTGCTCGGACCCCATCAAGTAGAGTGCCGCACATGGAATTTCCCTACGTTTTTTTTAAGAAAAAGCATGAGGTATGATAGTTTTAAGATTTTTTTTGTATCTTTGCGGATGTTCTAATACAAACTGTAATCAAATTAACCTGTTGATTTCAATTAGCCTTGATTTCAATTAGCCTTGATTTCAATTAACCACTTAATACTTTAGTCACAATGAACAACGGATCAACAAACGTACCCGGAATGGGTGGAGGCAATGGCAACATCTACCAGCGTCAACCGGGCAATCAGCCTCGTCAGGGCACAGTGGTGCCGGGCATGAACATGCAAGCGCCCAATGTGGCGCAGCAGCAACAGGGCGCACCGCAGCAGCCTGCCGTGCCTGTAGTGGGTTTCTTGTATTCTATTTCGCGCCAGGGATTCGGTGAGTTCTGGCCGTTGCACGTGGGCACCAACACCATCGGCAGGGCTGAGGATAGCCAGATTTGCCTGCGTGAGCAGACCGTGAGTGAGCACCATGCCAGCCTCTTTATCCGCCAGATGAAGTCGTCGCGCAAGTTGATTGCCTCAATACGCGACGAGGGTTCGAAGAACGGCATCTTTGTGAACAACGAGGAGCTGACCTATGACGCCTTTGAGTGTCACAATCGTGACTTGATCACGATTGGCAACAACTATCAGCTGTTGCTCATCCTCATCGACGCCGACGAGATGGGCTTGACTGTGAGCGAGAACTTCACTCCGACCGATGGTCAGCCGGCGATGCCGCAGCAGCAAGCCGGTCCGCAGCGTCCGTTCGGAGGCCAGCAACCGCCGCAACCGCCGTTCCAGCCGCAAAATCCCATGCAGCCCATGGGAGGCACTCAGGCCTTCGGCCCGATGCCCGGTGGCCCGCAGCCCGGTGGCCCGATGCCAGGCGGTCCCCAGCCCGGTCCCAACCCGATGTACGACCCGAGCCGTCGCCAGGCGGGAGGCACGATGTCGCTGGATGGTACCATCGACAATCAGCCGGGCGGAACTCAGTTTTTACAGTAACAACCTATAGTCAATCATCGCGAGTGGCATGGGTCCCGATAGTGGGGCTCGTGTCGCTCAGCACCAATGTTAACACATGGCAATAATTACAATTCAAGGTGAAGCCGAGCGTCAACAAGGCATCCATTACACTGTTGACAACAGCCTGCCCCCGTTGGGCGTGGGCGGCATGGGACAAGTGTTCAAGGGATTTCGCGTTGATGAGCGCACCGGAGTGCAACAAGAAGCCGCCATCAAGTTCCTCTTTGATGACCTGCCGCCCAGCGCCATCGAGCGCTCGCGGCGAGAGGCCTCGATCATGATCAAGAACGAGAACATCGTCGAGATGTACGGCTTCATTGAGATGAACGAGACCGACGCGATGGGCAATGTCATTGCGCGCCACTATCATGTGGCGAGCGAGTTGCTCAACGGCGTGGCGCTTGACGACTTGTTGCGTGGCAAGGTATCTGATGCTTCGGGTCAACCGTTCATGTTTGCCCAAGACCTGTATGCGCGTTATCAAAACGACCGCACCGGGTTTGCCATCAAGATTATCAAGAGTGTGCTCTCAGGCATCATGGCATTGCACGACATGGGTTATATCCATCGCGACATTGACCCGTCCAATATCATGGTCACTACGAATGGTAAGATAAAGTTGATTGACTTTGGCATCGCGCGTCAGATTGACAACCTCGCACAGCAGGAGCGCCGCCAGTTGACCACCGCCGGACAATTCATGGGCAAGGCCGCATATGCCGCGCCTGAGCTGGTCGTGGGTGATGTTGCGAGCCAAAACGAGACTACCGACATCTATGCCATCGGCATCCTGTTGTTCGAGTTGATAACCGGACATCTGCCGTTTGAGGGTCCCATCCACGAGGTGCTTAACATGCAGCTGAGGGCACCAATGCCGCTCAATGAGATTCAGAATCCATGGTTGCGCGACATCATCGGTCGAGCCACGGCCAAGTCGCAGGGCGACCGCTTTGCCTCGGCTGCCGAGTTCCGCGTCGCGTTGGAGCAGTTGAGCCGTAACAGTAATCCCGGACGCCGTACCCATCCCGGTGGAACCATGTCTCAAGGTGGACCGATGCCACAGGGTGGTCCGATGCCGCAAGGTGATCCGATGCCGCAAGGTGGACCGATGCCTCAGGGTGGTCCGATGCCGCAGGGTGGTCCGATACCTCAGGGTGGTCCGATGCCTCAGGGCGGCCCGATGCCGCAGGGTGGTCCTGCTCAGCAACCCAGCGAGCCTCCCGCAATGCCGGCGCGTCCGCCACGAGTTCCCAAACAGCCTTCGTCGGGCAACAAGCTGCCGATTATCATCGGCGCCGTTGCCGCGGTGGTGGTGATAGCCGGAGCACTCGTCTTTGTGCTGAAGGGCAATGGCGGAGAGGATACGCCAACCGAGGCCGTGACAACCGAGCAAGTGCCATCATCGGGCGCCGCAAGCAATGCGCCGTCACCGACTCAACCGGCGGCAAGCAGTGCCGAGACACCCGAGGCGGCTCTCGCCCTGATGGCCGATGCGTCAACCGCTCCACAAGGTCTTGAGAAACTCAAACAGATTGCCGAGGGCACCGACAAGGCCTCCGCTGCCAATGCCCTGTATGAGTTGTCGCAACTGTACGCTCAGCCCGACTACTATAGCAACAAGGCTGTGCTGGACAACGTCAAGGTGTTGCTGCCCAAGGACTACAAGACCGCTCACGAGCTGAACGAGAAGTGCCTGGCACTTGCTCCGGACAACTACAAGGCGATAT
>CAMHDX010000208.1 GCA_946183895.1 uncultured Porphyromonadaceae bacterium
CAGGCAGCGGTCTATAGTCTTGTAGCGTATTAACGCGTTCTTGTTTGCAGGCATTATCGTGTATTATAGTTTTATCGTTCATAACTCCGGTTGATTAAATCGTGAAAAACTCCGGTCGGCAGGGTCGCTGCCATGTACCGTCTATCGAACTCGTGTAATATTGTTTCATTGTTGTTGTCGCTATTTTAATCTCCCCATGCCCCGTTGCCGCAGGCATGGGGAGAATGGTTGTTTGTCGTTTTTTACTCAATGATATAGGCCCGGCTCATATACACTTGCCTGACCATGGTGGTGCAGAGCTTGTTGACCTCCTTGTTGAAGGACTTCTGCTCGCATTTGTCGAGAGCGTCAAACTCGCCGCCGTGCTCCTTGAGGAAATCGGCAAGCACGTCCTTCGAGAACAGTCCCATGACTTTGCCGAAGTCCTGGGGGAACCGGACCTCGCCGATGTGGCTCACCACGTTTGCCAGGCGGTTCTCGGTGACGTAGGCCTCCGCCTCAGCAATCAGCGACTGCAACGCGTCGCTATATGGAACCGGCTCGACAAAGAGCTTGTTGCGCTTCTTTACGCTCTTCTTCTCGGCAAAGCGCTCGTTCTTGTTCTTGATGAGTACCCTCGAACCGTTCCTGAGGTAGCATGGCTCAACCGGACGGATCACAACACCCTCGCAGATGTTGTCGTCGATAGCGGGCAGTCCGAGCCATTCGGCGATTTTGCTCCGGAAAGCATTCGGCTGCTCAAGGCACTCCTTGAGAGAGCCACGGAACAGGGTCTTGGCATAGAAGAAACCATTAGCCTCAAACAGCTCATTCACCTCGTCAACCGGCAGGTAGCAACCCTCATCACCGGCAAAGATGTAGATGTCGAAGCCATAGAACTCGTGCTCGGGGCAGTAGAAAACGCCCTTTTGGATGAGCGACACCCGGGGATTGCGCTTCACCTCGTTGTGAGGGTAGAGACCACCGAACATCTCGCCGAAGACCGAGATAGCCGTCGCGTCAGGATGCTGTGCCTTCACCGCGTTGAAAAGGTTGATAACTCTCGCCTTGTAGCACTCGAGCAGTGCCTGGAAATCGTAGAACTTCTCGTCGCCGGCAAGCAGCGCGGTCCTCTTGGCAAACTTCACCTCACTGCCGTCACACAGGAAGCTGGTGTTGGCGCCATGCACCTTCTCTTGCACGACCCATTCCATGTCGGGCGGCACCTGAGCCACCACATTCTCCATGAACTCGCGGCTGAACGAGTTCTCGATGGAGCTGTACTTCTTGAATTCAATCATTTTTTTGACATTTGTTGTGCGCCACAATGGGCGCGGTTGATAATTTGGTTGATTGTCGGTGCCGTTGGACCACGGGCGCTGAGGAGAAGTGGTGGCTGGTGGTAGGTCAGTCGTCATCGCCCGTGATAGCACCATGAAAAAAGTGGTTGGGAAGTTTGGCTTTTGCCTTGACTTCCCAACCACTTGTTGTGTTGTATCTCGTGATGAATATGCGTCAACTCGCGGGTCGACCTGGGTCGCCTTGCATAATCCGGGAAGTCTTGAAGCTATCGGCATCATATATGCCGAACGAGAGCATGTGACGATAGCCTTCAAAGCACGGTGTACCTTGAATGCGTCCACTGGTCAATATGTCAACTCGTTGTTTCAGCATTGATGCGTTTTTAATTGTTATTTTTTCGATTTGCGGCTGCAAAATTATAGAGATTCATTTATCCCGCCAAATTTTTCGCCAACATTTTTCGTGCCGTAAACCTCTTATACACAAAGTGTATAACAAATCCGTGCCGCACAATCGCCGACAAAGGTACAACCAACGGCCGCAGCCTATTTGCGTAGCGCGAAAAAAATGCGATCGCACCCTACTTTGGCAACTTTGGCAACTTTGGCAACTTTGGCAACTTTGGCGACTTTCAGTGATTTTTCGCATTTCTGCCGGCAAAAAAATTGGGGAACTCTTGCGGGCGTCAGGAATTATGGCGAAATTTGCGTTATGGTTGCGCTTGTAGCGCTCTGCAATTAATGTTTTGTCACCTTTAACCTAACCTGCCTCATGATGGAAAGGACAATGAGCCACGATGATTTGCACAAGATACTCAAGAGTTACTACGGATACGACACATTTCGCTCGATGCAGGAGGAGATTATCCGCCACACCACCGGTGGCGGCGACTCGCTGGTGCTGATGCCCACAGGCGGCGGCAAGTCGCTGTGTTTCCAGATTTCGGCGCTGCTGCTGGAGGGGCTGACCGTTGTTGTGTCGCCACTGATTTCGCTGATGAAGGACCAGGTGGAGGCTCTGCGCGCCAATGGCATCGCAGCCGAGGCGCTGAACAGCAGTAAGGACGAAGGCTTGAACCGCGACATCATCAGCCGCTGCCTGCAGGGGCAGGTCAAGTTGCTCTACATTTCGCCCGAGCGACTGGTGGGCGGCATGATGCAGGTGTTGCGACAGGCGCGGGTCGCGCTGTTCGCCATCGACGAGGCGCATTGCATCTCCAGCTGGGGCCACGACTTCCGTCCGGAATACACCCAACTGGGACAGTTGCGGGTGCTGTTCCCCGCTGTGCCCATCATGGCACTCACGGCAACCGCCGACAAGATTACCAAGCAGGACATCCTCAAGCAGCTGGGCATCGAGCACGCGCGCACGTTTATCGGCTCGTTTGACCGCCCCAACCTGAGCCTCGATGTGAAGCGAGGCTACTCGGCGCGCGACAAGCTGCGCTCCATCGTGCAGATTATCCGTCGGCATCCCCAAGACAGCGGCATCATCTACTGCCTGGCGCGCAAGACCACCGAGCAGCTCGCCATGAAGTTGAGGCAGGAAGGCATCGCCGCCGGCGTCTATCATGCCGGGCTGTCAGGCGCAGAGCGCGACCGCGTGCAGGACGACTTCGTGGCTGACCGCGTGCAGGTGATATGCGCCACGATAGCCTTCGGCATGGGCATTGACAAGAGCAACGTGCGGTTTGTGGTGCACTACAATCTGCCCAAGAGCATCGAGAGCTTCTACCAGGAGATAGGTCGCGGAGGTCGCGACGGGCTGCCATGCGAGACGGTGCTCTTCTACAATCTGGGCGACATCATCACCCTGCGCAAGTTCGCCGACGACAGCGGACAGCAGGAGATCAACCAGGAGAAGCTGCAGCGCATGCAGGAGTATGCCGAGGCGCGAGTGTGCCGCCGGCGCATCCTGCTCAACTACTTCGGCGAGACCAGCGACACGGGGTGCCACAACTGCGACGTGTGCCACACGCCGCCACAAACGTTCGACGGCACCATCATCGTGCAGAAGGCGCTGTCAGCCATCACGCGCACGGGCGAGAGCGTCGGTTTCACCACAGCGATTGACATCCTGCGCGGGCGCATGACGTCCGAAGTCGTCCTGGGGCAATACAATCAGTTGAAGACCTTCGGCGCGGGGCACGACATCGCCCATCGCGACTGGCACGACTACCTGCTGCAGATGCTACAGATGGGATTCATCGAAATCGCCTATAACGAGGACCGTCACATCCATGTCACCGACTTGGGGCAGCAGGTGCTGCA
>CAMHDX010000209.1 GCA_946183895.1 uncultured Porphyromonadaceae bacterium
ATAATGTTGATTTGGCGGCATGTTGTTGTAAGTGGTTGATTGTTGGTTTTTTATTCTTTGATTGAAAAATACAAATTTAATCACATTTTTTTTTGTGGGAATTTTGCGGGAAATTTGCACTCCCATTCGCGTTATTTGATACTTATCAATAGCGGTGTAGTCACAGTTAACGATGATATCCGACCAGTTAATATCAGCGTGGAACCGATGTCTTGACGTCATTGGTTCGGGCTTGAGTGCCGAGCAGTTTAATGCTTGGTTTAAACCCATTACGCCGGTCGGCTACGACCACGACACGTTGCGTGTCATGGTTCCGTCCGAGTACTTCTGCGAGATGATTGAGGGCAACTACTTGATGGTCTTCAAGAGTGCCCTGCGCGAGGTGTTCGGCAGCAATGTGAAGCTGATATATGAGTTTCCGCGGGTAGCGTCAGATGATGCCACTGTCACTGCGATTCCCAGCGATGATTCGGCGCTTGCCGTGCGCGAGCAGTTGCGTTCGCATCCGGGGTCAAACAATCCGTTTGACAACAGCAATATAATTGAGGATATTGACCCGCAACTCAATTTCAAGTACACCTTTGAGAACTACTGCGGCAGCGAGTCCAACAAGTTGCCCCTTGCCGTGGCGCGCGCCATTGCCGCACGTCCTGAAGACAAGACCTACAACCCGCTGTTCATCTTCGGCTCAACCGGTGTAGGGAAGACCCATCTAATTCAGGCTGTAGGAATTAAGATCAAGGAGCAGAATCCGCATGCCAGAGTGTTGTATCTCACCGCGCGCATCTTTGAGCACCAGTTCACCACCGCGCGCCTGCAAAACAAGATTCCGGACTTCATCAATTTCTACCAGAGCATTGATGTATTGCTGCTCGACGACATCCATGAGCTCGCAGGCAAGGTCGCGACGCAAAACACCTTCTTCCACATCTTTAACCACTTGCACCAGCATCAGCGTCAACTCATCATGACCAGCGATAGCCGTCCGAGCGAGCTGGAGGGATTGGTGCCGAGATTGTTGTCGCGCTTCAAGTGGGGTATGACCGTTGAGTTGGCAAAGCCTGACTATAAACTGCGTCGTGAGGTGTTGGAAATGCGCGCCGCTCAAGATGGTATTGTCATTGACACCGAGGTGCTCGATTTTATCGCGCAAAATGTCACCGAGAGTATTCGTGACTTGGAGGGTATCATGGTCTCGCTGTTAGGCCACGCGGCAATTTTGGATAGCGACATCAACATGGAGTTGGCACGCAGTGTAATCTCCAACACTGTCAAGCTCAACGAGCGTCAAGTCACACTGGACTATATCGCTCAAGTCATTGCCGACTATTACAACCTTGACCCCGACTTGCTGTTCGCCAAGTCACGCAAGCGCGAAATCAGCGATGCGCGTCAACTGTTGATGTATATGGCTAAGAATGTCGCTAAGATGTCGTCGACGACCATCGGGCTGCGCCTCTCGCGCGACCACTCGACGGTGCTGCATGCCATCAAGCAAGTGGAGCAGCGCTTAGCCACCGACCACGCCTTTGCTAACGACGTGGACCAGATTAACGCGCAGCTCAAGTGAGCACGCCCGAGGCTGCCGTGAGCGGCACGCGACGTGCATTAATCTCCCACATGATGCAACTTCAACACCCTCAGCTCGTCGGGCGTGAGGTGATTGTGGATCGCCGCGGCCTCAGCAGCGAGCGTGCTATCGCGGTTCCACATCTGCTTGTCGCTGATTGAATCAAGGTCTACGCTATCCACCCTCGACATGTATTCACGCGCCAAACCGGCACGCGCCGCCTTGATTGCTGTTAGGCGCGTTAACGCGCCGGCGATCGCGGCATTGCTGCGGCTGCCGGTCACGACCCACTTGTCGGGCATGAACCTGAAGTGGATGAGCCCCGGGTGAATGATAAAGTGAAACTCGGTGGTGTCAAGCATTAAACAAGCCGGATAGGTGCCGTCAAGTTGGCCGACAAATGCACATGACGCGTCCTCAATGGCTTGACTGCTGATGCGGACCGGACGACCACCGTATTGCGGCATGACAATCAGCAGCGACACGCTGTCGCACGCCATGTGCTCATCGAGCGTAATGTCAACGGAGTAAGAACGCAATCGGACATTATCACATCCGATACACATCATCAGCACGAGTATTAAACCAAGCAGTCTGTTCATTTTCACTGCAAAACTACACATTTTTTGTGAATAATCGCCCGATTAAGGCAAAAAATGTCGAAATCGCTTGCCGGTTCGGATAAAAACTCATAACTTTGCCGCGCAAAATTTGTCCACCGGACAAGCGCTATACACAATGGGGCTGATTTGGCTTTGACAGCGTGATGAGGTGGTGAATAAGCATGCAGAGCGATGATGCCCGCGGCTCTTTAATCTCAGACATCACTAAATTTAATTGGCGCAAACAACTACGCTCTTGCTGCCTGATCGAAGTACAGTAGATCGGCTTAATCCTCGCGAAGCGTGAGGACAAGACATCACCCGGTAGCCGTGGCTTCGAGGCTTATCGAACAGGTGGTGCTCGCATATCGGAGATAGGCTGACGTGTGGTCTCGACCGTTGGCCGAACTTTAGAGACTAAGTTCATGATTGGTTGTCCGTTGCCTGTCATGAATCGAAAACCAAGAACTGACTAAGCATGTAGAAAGTTCATTAGTTCCACGTTTGGACGAGGGTTCAAACCCCTCCAGCTCCACAACCACCAATCGCAAGCGGTTAATCATCAACCGCTTGCGATTTTTCTATCACCCTTTATCCCCCCCTTCTATTCTCCCTCCCTATTCTAATTCTTATTAGGAGTAGTATAATGTTCGCCATCTTATATCTTCGACAAGTCAGTCCTGAATTTCTTGGTGTTTGACGATTCACTACGCCGCTTTATCTGCATGACCTCTATCTCATTGCCTTCTTTGTCAACGAAACAACCACACAGCGCTAACTTGCCTTCACGAGTTGCCATGTCCAATCCCATAACCTCGCCAAAGACATAAAGTAACGAGAAATTGCTAGATTTGCAAAACACAAGTTTTTGCAGGTGTCCCATTCAAATTCTTCATGGTGTTGCAGGCCTCGTCATTCACAGTATTGGCACACAGTATTTTATTGCTTCCGCCGTCAGGTGTGGTGTCACTCGCTACGACCAGCGGGGATGTTGATGTGGTCGTCCTCCCAAAGGCCGACGGTGATCGTGAGGTTCTTACCGCCGAAGAATGAGAGGGGCTTCTCTGTGACGACACCATGGGCACTGGTATCCACCCATCTGAAATTTTGAACGTAAGTGCTGAATTCAGTAAGAGTGGCACCGCCTGCCCGCCAGGCATCGTAGGAGAACCAGTAGGGGCAAGTATCGTTCATACCCGTGGTCAAGATGGCTGGCTCGGCGACATTCGAGAATGAAAAACTCATCACACTCGTGCTGCGTTGAGTGTCGAGATAATCGCCGGTGGCTATGCTGTGCTTGATGGTTTCGCTCACGAAGGTTTGGCTGGCCGAGCCCGAGAGCACGATCCGGTTGCCTTTCTTCTCGG
>CAMHDX010000210.1 GCA_946183895.1 uncultured Porphyromonadaceae bacterium
TAGGCTACATCCTAGTCGCCATCGTGATAATCGCGATGAACATCACCCTGGTGCCTCACGTGCTGCGAGTGATTGTGGAGAGCGCCTTCGGCCTGCAACCGGCAGCGGGCGGTGCGCTGGGCATGACAGTGATGCTGGGCATCAAGCGAGGCTTGTTCAGCAACGAGGCGGGCGAAGGCAGTGCCCCCCACGCGGCAGCCACAGCCACAGTGACCCACCCCGTCAAGCAGGGTCTGATACAGGCGCTGGGCGTATTCACCGACACGCTGGTGGTGTGCTCATGCACGGCATTCATTATCTTGCTCAGCGGCTTGTACACCTCGCCCGAGCTCAACGGCATCGCCTTGACCCAGGCAGCGATGAGCCACCACATCGGCGCGGCTGGGACACCGATAGTGGCAGTCGCGATACTGCTATTCGCCTTCTCGTCAATTATCGGCAACTACTATTACGGCGAGGCTAACATCCGCTTTATCACCCGGCGGCGATGGCCCGTAACGGTGTTCAAGGTGCTCTCGGCAGGCGCCATGGTGATGTTCGGCGCGATGGCGAGCCTCGAGACCGTGTGGAGCCTGGGAGACCTGTTCATGGCACTGATCACGGCATGCAACCTCGTGGCAATCATCATGCTGGGCAAGTATGCCTTCAAGCTCATTGAGGACTATCGGCGCCAAAAGCGCCAGGGCATCGCCGAGCCCACCTTCACACGCGAGCAACTGCCCGACATCGCCGACCGCCTGGACTGCTGGTGAGCCATCAAGATGGCTGCTATTGGGAAGATTGTTGTTCGGTCTCAAGCATGAATTCATCGGCGAGGTATAGGTCACCATAGAGGTATAGGCCGGTGCTCTTATTGTGCAACTGTGAACATGTGCGGCTGGCGTAGAACATTTGCAGGGCCTTGACCGGATCAACGTCAAGACGCCGTGCCAGCTCCACGGCAATCGCGCCGATATGGTTACTCATTATTATCTCCTGTACTATCGGCGACTTGGCAGGGTCGTCACAGTTATTCAATTGATTCAATTCCGTCATAAGTCAAATAGATGTCAGTCAATTCCTGATTCAGAAGACATATTTGATTGTTGGGTGAGTGTTGCGATAAACGACCCAATGCTGTATCAATATCCATCAACCCTGACATATAGAGGTTGACAGTGTCAATGACACGATCATTGGCAACCCCACCTTCAACGTAGTCGTATGACACAGGATGGCCGAGCCTTGCTGAGACAATAAATTCAAGCCACTCACTGTCGTAGGCATTGAATATTTTACATCTCGCCGTGGCTAACAATGCATCGCGATTTAACTGATATCGGCACACAATGGGCGCCGTCACGCGTCGCGCGCCCTGCTGGCGCGCCCAGTCAACTGCCTGTCGACGGACATCGGTAACGTAAAAGCCCTTCCCAAAATCCAAATTTGGTCGTCCGTAGGCACACAACGGATGCTCAATCACCTCCGTTCCACCATGATAAACGGTTATTGATGGCATAGGCGTTCCTCCCAAGCGCTGAGACACCCCAACACATCGTCAACGACGTTCTCGCGGCTCATAGTGTGCAGGGTGCCGTAATATGGAACAATGTATCGCTCAATGAGCCCAACGCGCATCATGCGATCGAACACTTCGCGGTAAGGCACTTGCAGGGTGCGGGCTGACGCTTCGATGCACGTAGCAACAAACGCCATCACTCGTTGGGTCTGAGATATTTCACGTATTCTGTCCATAAATGTGGCACTGTCTACTAGATATCGGTGCAAAAATAGATAAAAAACGACAAATATCAAAATTCCTCATTAACTATGCGGCGGTCAGCTACCGGTGACACGGCGCTGGGCGATGGCGACGTAGACGATGAGGATGATATTCATCAGCAGGGCGTAGATGATGGCGGGGACAGCAATCACCTCGTTGTTGAACACGATTGGGCTACCGGCAATGGCGATGGCCTGCGCCGCGTTCTGCATGCCTATCTCAATGACTATCGTGCGGCGCTCCTTGCCCGTGAGCCGCATGAGCCACGCCATCGCCATGCCGACACCCATTGCGAGCAGGATAAGCGCCGTCACCGAGGCTCCGAGCACGCCGAAGTTGTCCATGATAGTTGTCCGGTTTTGGACAAAAAACACCGTTGCCAGCAGGATCAGTGCCGGAAAAGCCATTTTGGACAACACCCTGTGCATGGCGTGCGCCGCGCTCTCCCACCGCGCCTTGACAGCGATGCCGGCCACGATGGGCAGGAACATGAGTACCAGGTTTTGCATCATGAGCTTGCCCACGGGCAGGTGCACATGGACCACATTGCCCACGTCGGCGGTCACCACGTCCATGACCACCGGCAGGGTGAACAGTGTCAACACGCTGCTGCATGCCGTGAGCGACACCGAGAGCGCCACGTCGCCGCGAGCCAACATTGAGAACACGTTGGACGAGCTGCCACCCGGGCAGCACGCAATCAGCACAAAGCCAATCAGCAGCAGCGGCTCGAGCCCGAAGGCATTGCCGATGAGCCATGCCAACAGCGGCAACACAACGATTTGCCCCACCAATCCGGCAATCACCGGCTTGGGGCGCTCCTTGAAGAGTTTAAAGTCTTCGACTTTGAGATTCAGGCCCAACTCAAACATCAGCAGCGTCAAGATGGGCAGCACAATCCAGATTGTATTCATTTCGCGTCTATTGTCGTCTATTATATCTATTAACGGCTATTCTTGCCGGTGATTGTGCTTGAGATTTGGATTTGAGCAAAGAAACTCGTAAATTTGCACTCAAACTGCCGTTGTAACGAAAAAAGTAGTATCTTTGCATTTTAATATTTAGACTAATGATACAACCTACTGAAATTGGCGCATTGTTTGACCTTGACGGAGTGTTGCTCGACACCGAGGGGAGCTACTCCCGGCTGTGGAGCGGCATTGACCGCAAGTATCCCACCGGTGTGCCCGATTTCGCCACAGTGATCAAGGGCAGCAACCTTGAGAACATCCTCAACAGCTACTTTCCCGCGACGGTTCATGCCGACGTGGTGCGGATGCTTGACGAGTTCCAGGCGACGATGGAGTATCGATTCTTTGACGGCGCACTCGAGTGGTTGGATAGCCTTGCGAGTGCCGGCATCGTCATGTGCCTGGTGACAAGTAGCGACCGGCGCAAGATGGATGCGGTTTACCGTCAGCACCCCACGTTCAAGAATTATTTCGCCCACGTGATAACCGGCGACATGGTGTCGCGTCCCAAGCCGGCCCCCGAGTGCTTCCTCACCGGAGCGCGGTTGTTAGGCAAGGACATCAAGCGTTGCGTGGTGTTGGAGGATTCGCTCAACGGGTTGCGGGCAGCCCGCAGTGCCGGCGCGGCAGTCGTCGGATTAGCAACGACCTGCAAGAGTGAGGTCATCGCACCATTGTGCGACCTGACGGTCTCTGACATCTCTGTCCTCACTGTAGAGCAGGTCCTAAACCTGATACACCCATGATAAGCAAGACGCAGAGGACAATATACACCCTGCTGGAGGCAGGCAGGCTATTAG
>CAMHDX010000211.1 GCA_946183895.1 uncultured Porphyromonadaceae bacterium
GGTTGTTGTCGCCCTCGTGCCACTGCACCATCAGCGTGCTGTCGGGGTAGAATGCCACGGTCGCCGCGGTGCTTGCCGCCGGTGTCGCCTTGACCTCGTGCCAGTCGTCATCGGTGAGGTAGTGCTGCAGCATGTTGTTGTGCGTCGTGCCGCGCGCCGGTGCCTCGCTCCACAGCCATGCCAGCGCCTCGGGGAACACGCGCGTGGCGCCCACCACGTTGTGGCCGCCCTCGCCCCAGTCAAATGCCGACTGAATGCCGGCAAACTCGAGCGCGGTTGCCAGCATGCGGTTGCCCTCATACCAGTGGCCGAACAGCGCATTCCACACGTCGGCGCTGCCGTCCTGCAGGAATACGCGCAGCGCCGGCGGCTCGGTCTTGCGCACCAGCGCCTGCACGTCGTTGCCGCCGCGCATCGCCACGAATGTGCCTACGCCGCAGAACACCCGCGCGAACAGGTCTGGACGTTGCCACGCTGCCACCAGCGCCGCGATGCCGCCGCTGCTCAGCCCCATGATCATGCGGTCGGCGGGCTTGTCGCTGGCACGTACGTCCGCCTGCTTCAGCGCCGCGGGCAGCAACTCGCACTCGAGGAACCGCGCGAAGCGCCCGTCGATGGCGTCAAACTCGTTGCTGCGGTTGTAGCGCAGTACAGTGCCGTCAGTGTCAACCACGCGGCCGGGCTGCAACCACACGCCCACCATGGGGGGAACCACGCCCAGTGCCGACAGGCTGTCAATCACCTCGGGCGCGCGACACAGCCGCCCGTCCAGGCCCACGCACAGCGCGAACTCCGACACTGGCTCGACTTCGGGAATCGTGACCACAAACTCGTGGACAGTGCCGGGGTAGATGTCGCTATGGCTCAACACGCCCTCCACAACCCGATAGCCCGCCAGCACCGGCAGGCAACATGCCAGCAAGGCAAGGAGGAGACACAACTTCTTCATGATCTTCTGTGATGATTATACGGTTTTGTTTCGTTTAGGCCCGCAGCGCGTGCAGGCAATTTGCAAATATAAGGTTTTTTACTAATTTTGCCGCAGTTTTTTAATAGAAATCGATATGCAGAACTTTATTGAAGCCCACGACATCGTCAAGCGCTACGATGGTCACACCGCGCTCGACCACGTTACGGTCGACGTGCCCCGCGGCTGCATCTACGGTCTGCTGGGCCCCAACGGCGCCGGCAAGACTTCGCTCATACGCATCATCAACCGCATTACGCGCCCCGACAGCGGCACTGTCACCTTTGACGGCCGCCCCCTGCACCCCGATGACGTGGAGCGCATCGGCTATCTGCCCGAGGAGCGCGGTCTGTACAAGAAGATGAAGGTGGGCGAGCAGATTATCTACCTGGCGCGCCTCAAGGGCATGAGCAAGGCTGATGCCACTATGGCGATGATGGACTGGCTGCAGCGGTTTGACCTCACCGAGTGGCGAGACCGCAAGCTCGAGACGCTGTCCAAGGGTATGCAGCAAAAGGTGCAATTCATCGCCACGGTCATTCACCGGCCGCCGTTGCTCATCTTCGACGAGCCCTTCAGCGGCTTTGACCCTGTCAATGCCGACCAGCTCAAGGTCGAAATCCTGCGCCTGCGCGACATGGGCAGCACGATACTCTTCTCGACCCACAACATGGGCAGCGTGGAGGAGATTTGCGAACAAATCTCGCTCATCAACCACGCCCGCGTGGTGCTGCAGGGCAATGTGAGCGACATCCGCCATTCCCACAAGAAGAATATCATCACCGTCAGCCTTGCCGGTGACAGCGCGCTGGAGCCTAACGACGCGCTCTACACCATCTTGCCGCCCGAGGCCGCCGCTCCGGGCGCCACGGGTACGCTCATTCGCCTCAACAGCGGCGTCACCGTGCGCGGCGCCATCGCATGGCTCAACGAGCACTACAACCTGACGGGGTTTAGCGAGGTGCTACCCTCGATGCACGAAATCTTTGTCGAGACCGTCACCGGTGCTAATGCGAATTATGCGAATTAACGCTAATTATGCGAATTGTGCTCACTAACCTATAACCTATAACATCTCCATTATGAGTAAACTCTGGTTAATCATCTCACGAGAATACATGACGATGGTCGGCAAAAAGTCGTTCATCATCATGACCCTGCTCATTCCGGTGCTCATCGTCATCATTGGCTTGGTGCCGGTGGGCATCGCCTACCTCAACACGAGCGGCAGCGACACCGAGACTATCGCCGTGATTGACAACAGCGGCACGCTGGGCGACGCGCTCAAGGACAACGACATGTACCACTTTGTCCGCCTCAGCGGCGTGGAGTGCGACGACCCGCATCAGTTCTACCTCAACAGCGACGGCAACGTCGAGGCGGTGGTCATCATTCCCGCCGACATCGACAGCGTGGGGAGCGTGAGCGTCTACAGCGACAACACGCTCAACACCTCGCTCAAGCACTACATCAATCGCCAGCTCAGCGACACGCTCACGGCGCGCCGCATCGCCGCCTACGGCGTCGACGGCCTCACCGACATGGTCGAGCGCGCCCAGGTCGACGTGGATGTGCGCGGCGTGCGCTGGAGCGACGACGGCTCCGAGCAGGAGACCAACACCGAGGTGGCGTTCGCCATCGGCATGATTCTGGCTCTGGTGACATATATGTTTGTGCTGAGCTACGGTGCGATGATCATGAATGGCGTCATCGAGGAGAAGACCAACCGTATTGTCGAGGTCATCGTCAGCAGTTGCAAGCCGTTCCAGCTGATGATGGGCAAAATCATCGGCGTGGGGCTGGTGGGCCTCACCCAGTTCGCCATCTGGATTGTGCTGCTGTTTGCCATCACCATGGTGGCGGGTGTGGCGCTCGCCCCGAGCGTCGACCCTGCCGCGCTGCAGACCATGCAGGGCGGAGCCATGGCGCCGGCTGCCGCCGCCGATCCGAGTGCCATGCAGGACCTGCTGGGCGGCATCAGCTCTATCAACTTCGGCACCATCATTGCCGCCTTTGTGTTCTACTTCATCGGCGGCTACCTGCTCTACGCCTCGCTGTTCGCCGCCTTTGGCTCGGCGGTCGACCAGGCGAGCGACGCCTCGCAGTTCACCACGCCCATCGTCCTAATTATGGTCATCGCCCTGTACGCCGGCATGGCGTGCATCGACAACCCCAACGGCCCGATGGCCTTCTGGTGCTCAATGATACCGTTCACCTCGCCCATCGTGATGATGATACGCCTGCCCTACGACGTGCCGGCGTGGGAGGTGTTGCTCAGCATCGGCATCCTGTTCGCCACCGCCATTGTCATCACCTGGCTCGCCGCGCGCATCTACCGCACCGGCATCCTGCTCTACGGCAAGAAGCACAGCATCAAGGACATCTTCAACTGGCTCCGCTAACCACCCCACTGTCAGCACTCAACTACCAATTGCCCGAATCGCCACGAATTCTGCGACAGCCGCCACAACCGGTGTTTGCGTAGCATGTTTGTAAGGCGTAACTACCATCTACGGCGATAGCCGTTGTTAGCTCTTTAACCCCGTAGTGGCGCCTTGGCGCCT
>CAMHDX010000212.1 GCA_946183895.1 uncultured Porphyromonadaceae bacterium
GTTAGCGGCTCGCGCTTGCGCCCGTCGTAGGACAAGCCCCAATCGGTCACCTTGGCGTTAAACACGGTCTCAAGCGCGAACTCGCTCAACCGAGCCTCGATATAACGGCCGGCGGCGGCGCCGTCACCGGTGAGGATATTACCCCAGTTACCCTGCGTGTCGATGAGCAACTCCTTTTGGCCCAACTGCACCAGCGCGCTGTAGATTGACGCGTCGCCATGCGGATGATACTGCATGGTGAGGCCCACCAGGTTGGCAACCTTGTTGAAGTGGCCGTCGTCAGCCTCCTTCATCGCATGCATGATGCGGCGCTGCACGGGCTTGAAGCCGTCCTCAATGTGAGGCACGGCGCGCTCGAGAATCACGTAGGACGCATAGTCCAGGAACCAATTCTCGTACATGCCGGTCAAGTGCAACTTCTTGTCGCGGTCGCCCGATGGTAACTGGTAGTTGGAATGCTCTTGCGAGGCGTCTTGTTCCTCTTGTTGACTGTTCAGGATATCGTTGTCGTCAATGTTCATGTGTTCACCGTTTTAAACCGCAAAGTTACAAAAAATTCGGCTCACCTCCAAAATCCCGTCTCTACCACCACCCTACTGCCACCCCTGCCACCCCTCTATCACTTTTCAATTTAGCCTCTTGCGTGCCACCCGTCATGGAGGTCAATAGAGAAATTGCTCAATGCCGAAGGTAATTTGGGCAGCAGGATTCGAATAATTCGCTGTAATTCGCATAATTCGCAATAATAACAAAGTCCTGTGCATGGTTGCACAGGACCTGTGATGTGTCTTGGCTTACGCCAAGTCGTTGTTGTGGGTCTATCATTTGTAGACCGAGTCGCTCACGGTGAGGCTGTAGCGACCCTTGGCGCGACGACGAGCCAAAACCTTGCGGCCATCGGCAGTCTTCATGCGCTGACGAAAGCCGTGCTTGTTGGCCTTCTTGCGGTTGGAGGGTTGGAATGTTCTTTTCATCTTGCTCTATATTTGATTGTTATTTTCTTCGTTGCGCAAAACGCGGTTGCAAAGGTACAACTTTTTTCGGAATTGACAAAATATTTTTGCTTTTCACACTTTTTCGCTCTTTTTTAATCTACACTGCGATGACACCACATACATCAGACATCGGTAAGGAAGCCGCTGCTTGGGCATCAGGCCTTGTAGAGCCAAGAGCACTTGCCTCGCGCATCAAACAAGGCTGCAGGAGACGTCGCTCGTGCAGCCTTGTGGATTGTGTACCATGCTCCACCGCGTGGGTGGCGGTTATTGTTGTTGCTTGCGACCGCGCAGCATGGTGCGGGTGAAGTTGATCTCGGCCTGCTTGAGCAGGAACATCTGCCGCTTGCTGAGCACCTGCGAGAACTTGTCGAAGTAGCGCGATTCAATCTCGCCCTCCTTAACCTTGGCGTCGCTGATGGTCTTGGCAGCATTGAAGCACTCGGTATCGGTGGCATTGTTGCCACGTTTGGACACCGCTTGCGCCGCCACGCGAGCCTCAAAGTTGTTCTGGAAGATTTCTTTCTCCATCGCCTCATACATGGGCATGAACTGCTCTTGCTGGGTGGGTGTGAGGCCCACTTGCTCAATGATGAGTTGATGCTTCGCCTCGAGCATCTCGGCGCGCCACTTGCTACCGTCGCCCGGTTGCTGTGCCATCGCGCTCGCGGAGATTGCCGCGGCAAGGCAGATGATGATGGTGCGGATATTCATAGGTCTGATGGTTTGGGTGTAGGGTTAATTACCGGCGATGCTATCGATCATGTAGCCGTACACGCTGTCCTCGTAGGTCATGATGTCGTAGGCATCGACACCGCTTGAGAGCACAAACTCGTCGGCATTGTGCTCATCGCTGATGCCGCCGGCAATCTCGGCAACGCGCTGCAGATTGGTCATCGGGCTATTCAAGTGGTTAAACAAGGTCATCATGCACCACACGCCAGCAAACATTGCCGCCAGGTACACATAGGGCCTCACACGCATCCACCACGTCGGCTTTGCCTCAACATCGGTAATCTCCACCTCGGGCAGGCGTGACATGATGGTTGATGTCAACCCCTCGAAGTATCCCTCCGGAACGGTGAATCCCGGTTCCTTGCCGGCCTTACTCAATATTTGTGATTGTTCGTGTATCATTTCACTTGCTTTGACTATAGCAATCGCGATTGGTTTAATCGTCCTGTTCAAAAAAAGCCTCAATTTTTTTCACGGCATGATGATAGGATGCCTTGAGTGCGCCCACCGAGGTGCCCAATATCTCGGACATTGCCTCATATTTCATCTCGTCGTAGTAGCGCATGTTGAACACTATGCGTTGCTTCTCGGGCAGAGTTGCGATGGCTTGCTGCAGCCTGACCTGGAGCTCGTCGCCGTTGAACCAGCGGTCGCTCTCAAGGTCTGCCACGAGGGCCTCAGTGCCCTCCTCATCGAGGCTGAGGCCCAGGCGAGCCTTCTTCTTGTTGAGGAAGGTGAGCGACTCGTTGGTCGCTATCTTGTAGAGCCACGTCATCAACTGGGCGTCACCGCGAAAGTTGTCAATGCTGGACCACGCCTTGATGAAGGTGTTCTGCAACACATCATTGGCGTCGTCATGGTCTATGACGAGACGACGAATGTGCCAGTAGAGTTGCGAACTGTAGTGTTCGATCACTCTGCTGAACGCGTCGCGAGCACTGTCGGGATGATGCAGCTGCTCAACGATGGTCGCCTCGTCATAGACTGCGCGCATTGGGCTATAATATATATTATTGTGTCGCTCTTTACTTAACCTTGCCCGTGGCGGTGACAATGTAGTCACGGTCAACGTTGTGCAAGCGTGCGGTGAGGGTCATCTCGTCCTTGCTCAAGTTGAGTTTGGCGTCAAGGCTCTTGATGGTGATTGTGGTCTGCTTGGTGTCATCGCTGATGGCGGCACCTGCGAGATAGCCCTCGGTGGAGAGGCCCTCGCCGGTGATGTGGAAGCCCTCGGCGGTGAATTCAACTGTCGCAAGTGAGGCCTCAGTGGTCAGAATGTGCTGCCAGGCGCGCTGGTCGCTCGCAAGCTGGATGTTGGACAGGCGCACGCTCGCCTTCTTAGTCTCGGGGTTGACTACAAAGGTGTAAACCGCGCCGATGGGGGTATTGCTGTTGTCACCATTGCCATCGGTCACCACTGTCTCGCTCTTGAGATAGCTGAGCGTGGGGTGGATGGCGACCACGTGCCACGTGTTAGACTCAACATAGTCCAACTTGAGGGTGTAGTCGTTAAAGTTGATTTCGCCACTGAAGTTCGAGATATAGGAGCTGGTGGTTGTGGCGGCATTGAAGGTGTACAGGTTGCTGCTCTCAGACTTGGTCAACGGCACGTTGTCAACCACGAGCGACGGAATGTTGGGGCGCGAGATGCCGTTGGCAAGTTGGAACGACGCCACATTGGAGGTGCGGTCCACACGGAACAGCTGCGTCTTGAAGGCGACAGCCTCAACCTCGCCGGTGCTGATGTTAGT
>CAMHDX010000213.1 GCA_946183895.1 uncultured Porphyromonadaceae bacterium
AGAGCAGATGCTGGCGACCTTGCGCCGTTATTGGGGTTATGAGGCGTTCCGCCCGCTGC
The DNA here is from genome assembly GCA_946183895.1 of uncultured Porphyromonadaceae bacterium. Taxonomy (GTDB): domain Bacteria; phylum Bacteroidota; class Bacteroidia; order Bacteroidales; family Muribaculaceae; genus Sodaliphilus. Next base: position 60 of record CAMHDX010000213.1, read on the forward strand.
AGGCCGACATCATTGAGAGCGTGCTTTCGGGTCACGACACGTTGGGACTGATGCCCACCGGTGGCGGCAAGTCCATCACGTTTCAGGTGCCGGGCATGATGATTGATGGCCTGACGCTGGTGGTGACACCCATCATATCGTTAATGAAGGACCAGGTTGACCGGTTGCGCACCTTGGGCATCAAGGCTCGCGCGCTCTATGCCGGCTTGCCGGTCCACGAGGTGAATGATGTGTATGACCGCTGCGCTTATGGCAAATGCAAGTTCTTGTATGTATCCCCCGAGCGACTGTCAGGAGAGCGGTTTCTGGCTGAGTTGCGACGCATGCGTGTGGGACTGATTGTAGTCGACGAGGCGCATTGCATCTCACAGTGGGGCTACAACTTCCGTCCGGCATACTTACGCATCGCAGCGCTGAGGCATCTCAAGCCTGGAGTGCCAGTGATTGCCCTGACCGCAACCGCCACGCCTGCCGTCATCAAGGACATTCAGCGCCAGCTTGAATTCCATGATGCACGGGTGCTTGCCCAGGGGTTTGAGCGTGCCAATCTGACCTATGTGGTCAGGCGCACGACCGACAAGCTCACCGAGTTGATTCACATCTTGAATAAGGTGAGTGGCACAGCTATTGTCTATGCCCGCTCGCGCAAACGCACCAAGCAAATCAGCGACGAGCTGAACAAGCGCGGTGTCCCCGCCAACTTTTATCACGCCGGGTTGCAGCTTGAGGACAAGGTGGAGCGGCAGAATGCCTGGATGACTGGCGACTGCCGTGTGATTGTTGCCACCAATGCCTTTGGCATGGGCATTGACAAGCCCGATGTGCGCCTTGTCGTGCATGTGGACTTGCCCGACAGCATTGAGGAATACTACCAGGAGGCGGGTCGCGCCGGTCGCGACGGCAACCGCTCGTGGGCTGTCCTGCTGGTAGCGGCGACCGATAGGCGCAAGTTGCTCAAGCATGTTGACGACGCGTTTCCCGACAAGGACTTTATACGCAAGACCTACGAGCGGGTCGGCAACTTTCTTGACGTCGCCGTGGGTGATGGCTATCAGAGTGTGTACGACTTCAACTTCAACTTGTTTTGCAGCACAATGAAGCAGCCTGTCCTCGCGACGCACAACGCGCTGCGACTGCTCACCAATGCCGGCTACATCGAGTTTGCCGAGGAGACCGATTCGCTGGCGCGCATCATGATTATCGCCAACAAGTATGAGCTATATGACCTGCACACCGTCACCCCGGGTGCCGATGCGGTGTTGCAGGCAATTTTGAGGCTCTACACAGGGTTGTTTGCCGACTATGTGAACATCAACGAGGAGGTGATTGCGCGCAGTGCCGGTGTGAGTGCCGACACTGTGTATCAGTCACTGTTGGAATATAGCCGCATGCACATACTCAATTATGTGCCGCGACGGCGCACACCGGTTATCATCTACACCACGTCGCGCGAGGAACCGCGCTATGTGCTGCTGCCCAAGGCAGTCTATGAGGACCAGCGCACCATGATGCAGCAGCGGGTTGATGCCATGATTGGATATACCGAGACCGAGGGTTGCCGCGAGGTGTACATGTTGCGCTACTTCGGCCAAGCCAATAGCCACGACTGTGGCAGGTGCGACACGTGCCTGAACCGCGTCAAGCAACAGACCATCACCGACGAGCAGGTGATTGAATACCTGATGCGCGTGTGTGCCGATACGCCATGGACCCTGAAGGCGCTGACCGCCGCCACACGGTTGCCGATCGAGCGTTTGGCGGCTATCCTCACATCGCTGGTTGACGAGGGGGGGATGCGCTACAACGACACTACCTTGGAGTACATCGCGACGCCGCGATGAGGTCAGCTCATGCGTAACTTGTAGTCGGCGTAGGTGTACCGCCTGAGCACTTCGACCGAGCCGTCACACCTCACCAGCACTATTGCCGGATGGTCAATGCCGTTAAACATGGTCGTCTTGACCGTGGTGTAGTGATTCATATCCTTGAAGGTCAAGCGGTCGCCCACCTGCAGCGGTCGTTCAAAGCTCCAGTCGCCCACATAGTCGCCGCTCAAGCACGAATTGCCGCCAATGCGACAGGTGGGACGGGTGCGGTCAACCTCGGGCAGCGCTTGAGCGATAACCGGCTTGTAGGGCATCTCAAGGCAGTCGGGCATGTGGCATGCAAAGGACACGTCAACGATAGCCGTCGCGATGCCCGAATTCTCCACGATATCAACCACACTCGCTTCCAAGTCGCCGGTTTGCCAGCAGAACGCGCTGCCGGGCTCCAAAATGACGTCAAGCCCTGCATGTCGAGCCTTGAAGTCGCGCAGTAGGGCAATGAGGTGCTCTGTGTCGTAGCCCTCGCGTGTCATCAGATGTCCTCCGCCCATGTTGACCCACTTGAGGCGCGGCAGGTGCTTGCCAAACTGCTGTTCAAACGCCTGCAACACCGCCGCGAGGTCGTGGCTTGAACTCTCGCACAAGGCGTGGAAGTGAAAGCCCTCGATGCCGTCGGGCACGTCATCTAAGTCCTCAGCCACCACTCCGAAGCGCGAGCCGGCTTGACACGGATTATAGATGTCGGTCTCGATGACCGAGCACATGGGGTTGACGCGCAGGCCGGCACTCACTGTGTGTCCGCCACCCGCATTGTGCGCGGCAATAACATCCTTAAAGCGCAGGAACTGCCTCACCGAGTTGAAGGTGATGTGACTGCTGCCGGCAATAAACTTGTGGATAGTGTCGTCAGTATAAGCGGGGCAATAGGTGTGAGTCTTGCAGTGCAACTCCTCATTGGCGAGCCACATCTCGTTGAGCGAACTCGCGGTTGCACAGATGCCGTACTCGCGCATCACGTTGAAGGTGCGCCACAGGGCATTCGCCTTGAATGCCATGATGATTTTCACACCTGCGCGACGTGCGACATCGGTTATCAAGTCCAGATTGCGCCGCAGCAGACGCTCGTACACCACATAGTAGGGTGTGGGTATATCGTGCAGTGTCATATTATAATAAATTTAGCGAAGGCAAGCATCAGCGTCTTGCTGCCGTATTCGTCAAAGTCAACTATTATTTTGTTATCAACACCCGGCTCAAGCTCTTTGATAGTGCCACGACCGAAGCGGCTGTGCACGATCACGGTACCGACCGACAAGCTGTCAATATCATGCAGTGTCGGGGCATTGCCACCGGCAGGCGCAGTGGCGGGCGCCGGTTGAGCGGGACGCGGGGCGGGCGTGGTTGGTGCGCTCACCGGGCGGGTGGGCCTATAGGGCGCGCGGCGCTGTTGTGGCTTGGAAAAAGCCGAGACCGGATTGGGTCTATCAATAAACCGGTCGGAGGTGTCGCTCTCGTTCCACCTGTGCGCTATGTTCAGATAGGTCGGGTCAATGTCACGCAGAAAACGGCTGGCGACGCACACCTTGGTGGTGCCA
>CAMHDX010000214.1 GCA_946183895.1 uncultured Porphyromonadaceae bacterium
TATGACCGGTATGCCCATCAACAGCACACACAGTATATATATCATTATAAAGGCGCCTCCGCCATTCTCACCTGCCTCGTAGGGGAAACGCCAAATGTTGCCCAACCCCACGGCTGAGCCTACCGAGGCGGCTATAGCACCCATCTTGGTCGTAAATAACGCGCGGTCACTCATCGTTTTGGTTACTCTCGTTTGGTTTCATTAAACTGCTTATCGCGCGATACTACGCGATTTTGCTTCTTCTTGGCGCCCCTTGTCTTCTTGGACTTGGCTGGTTTGCAACCCACACTGTCCTGACGCGCGCTGTCCTGACGCGCGCTGGCGCTGTCTGTCACCACGGGGTCGTACGCTTCCACCGTGACCTGCCACTCCGGGTCTGGCTCTTGCCGGCGCTCTGTCGTACACCACTTTATCGTCACAACAAGCGCCAACACTATCAGTAGCACAATCAATCCGCGCAGCGTGTGACGACTCATGGCTACCGGACGCTAATCAAACAAACTCAAGGGCTTTTGCTCCACACGCCGCCGCGCACGGTGCACGTAGTCCCCGTTCACGTCAATGCCTATTGAGCGCCTGCCCTCGTTGTACGCCACCACACACGCGGTGCCGGTGCCACAGTACGGGTCCAACACCACACCATCGGCGGGGCACGTCGAGATGATCGCGAGCCGGTACAGCTCGCTCGGTGTCACGTGGTAGTGGTCAATGGGACTGCGCTCGGGCTCAATGGTCCACACGTCGGGAGGCGCCGCGCCCAGGCGATTGCTCTCCATGATGTAGTAGCCCTGAGCGGCAATGGCCTGCGCACGCTCGCTCTGGTTGTCGACCACGGCGCTCTCCTCACGTAGGAACATGCGATAATCATTGATCTCGCCGGCCTCGACACGGGCTATTGTGGCGCGCAACGCATGCCCGGCGGCTGCCTTCTCGGCATCGGTGAGCTGGGTGGACTGACGGATGCGCTGCAGGTACCGCGAACCGGTCACGCCCGAACGGGTGCTGCCGCTCTGGCCCGCCGACCCGCTGTCGTTGTACACCTGGCGCAGCGCCGCGTCGTCAAAGTAGTAGTCGCCTGACGGGGTCAGATGGTACACTACCTCATGCACACGGCGCATGTGCTCATCGCCGTCCTCTACGCCACGCGTCTTTCGCCACACCACTGTGGCTCGCAAGTTCCATCCTTGCTCTGTCACCATTGCGGACACTACACGCTCGGGTATGCCTTGCAACGCGCCGTCTGCCGCGGCGTCGGCAATGTGTAGCCACAACGAGCCTTGTGGCTTGAGTACTCGGCGCGCCTGACCGGTCATCGACAGTAGCATCTTAACATATTCCTCAACGCTCATCGTCGCGGCAATCCCTTCCTTGCCATGGTCTCGCATTCCCCAGTATGGCGCGGTGGTGACAAGGCAATCTATCGAGCCGTCCTCGATGGTGTTCATCGTCTTGACCGCATCGCCCACGATGTAGTAGGGCATGCGACCTGCGCGGCGCACACGGCCCACCAGGTCGCGCGTCACCGGCGCGATTTCTTGGGCGACCTCTTCAGCGGCAACCGGCGACACGGGCGCGGCCGGTCCACTATCGGCAACGGAAACCATCAACATCTCGCCCAACATCTGCGCGGCGCGACCGGCGAGCTTGTCATTGGCTATATCGTCATGAGCTCCCTGGGCAAGCCACAATGCGACCAACTCGTCGGCATCAACTTTGAGCAAACGAGCCAACTTGACCACTTGTTCGCGCTTGGGTCGGCGCTCGCCGTGCTCATAGCGGCTGTACATCGGCACATCAACGCCAATGGCGGCCGCTAGGTCGCGCTGCATCTTTCCGGCTGCGGCGCGACATTCGCGCAGGTATTCGGGAAATGTTCTCATCGGTTATCAAGACTTAGTGGGTTGTTCTTCTTCGTGATGATGGTGATGATGATGGTGGTGATGGCTGTGATGCAACGCATAGTGCCTGAACGCGCGCATTAGCCATCCGCGGGCCACTATGAAGCCTATTATCACGCCTATCGTGTCGGCTATCCAATCGTAGATGTCATAGCCACGACCATTGCGAAGCACTAACTGTACCAACTCCATGATTAATCCGTACAACGACGCGAATGACATCAACGCAAAGCACACATTGAGCTTGGCGTGATGCGGATACCGGAACTTGCTGTAATCCAACAACATCACTATCGCCAGACACATATACATCAACAAGTGAACCACCTTGTCGGCTCCCTTGAACAACGAGATTGACATCTCACCCAAGGGCTTGGCGGCAAGCGACAAATAGGTTATTATTGCAAACACCAGCACAGTCGTCACCCATGACGGAATCCATCTTAAAAATTGCTTCATTACTGCTTCGTTATACGGTTTTTAAGGCATTACAAAGTTCTCGCGATTGCTTTAATCGCTTTTTCGGTTGGCAAAATTACTCTAAAATTGCGATTCAACAAAATAATTTCAATCAAGTTGAGTATATTGATTATTCGATTGCCCGATTATTCGATTAATTAGTTAAATTCGTAGTTAGTTCTTTCACGATTTTCACAAAACGTTTTACGCCTTTTACGTGCCCGCATTGTGAATTGTGAATTGTGAATTGCGAATTGTGAATTGCGAACACCCGTCACGACACCACCAACCGATAAGACGTGTAGCCGATATACAGGCCGAGGAAGATAAAGCCCTCAATCCGGTCAAATCGCTTCTTCTCAAACGTGTACGCCACCACGTACGTCAACACTGCCGCCAGTAGCATCATGCCGTAGTCCACCCACGCGATTCCCTTTATCGTCAATGGCTCAAACACGGCGCTCATGCCCAGGATAAACAGGCAGTTGAAGATGTTGCTGCCCAACACATTGCCCAACGCTAACTGCGGATTGTTCTTCACTGCGGCTATTATCGCGGTGATCAACTCGGGCAACGACGTGCCCACCGCAACTATGGTGATCGAAATCACTGCCTCGCTCATGCCCCACGAGCGTGCCAGCGCCTTGGCATTGTCTAAGAACAGGTTGCCGCCATATATCAATGCGACAAGCGACACGATGGCTATCGACCACAGCAACACGGGGTGACGACCCTCCAGCGAGGACTTGGTCTCGTCCTCGGCGTCGGCAGCGGCCTGCTCGGGATTGCGCGCCTTGCTCACTACAACGTAGGCCATGTAGCACAAGAACAACACGAGGAAGAACACGCCGTCAACGCGCGACACGGTGTTCTCAGCTATGCCGGGTATCAACGCGTCGCTCGCTATCACTATCATCAACAACGACGCGATGATGCCAAATGGTATGTCACGCCGCTGGATATCGTTCTCGATGGCGAATGGAGCGATGGCGGCGGTCACGCCCAGAATTAGCAGAATGTTGGCGATGTTGCTGCCCACCACATTGCCCACGGCGATGTCACCATCGCCCGACAACGCGCTGCTGATGCCCACAAACAACTCGGGC
>CAMHDX010000215.1 GCA_946183895.1 uncultured Porphyromonadaceae bacterium
CGTGTCGATGACGTTGAACACCTGTTGCGAGCGCTCGTCCTGGTAGATATTGACCATGAGTGAGGCACGGCGCGCGCTCGCCTTCCAGTTGATGGAGCGGTACTCATCGCCCTGGACGTACTCCTTGATTTGTTCGAACTCGGTGTGATTTCCCACTCGCCTGATGCGCTTGATGCCCACGTCGGTCAGATTGTTGCTCATTGCCATCAACTCGTACTTGTTGAGCATCAGATAGGACGGATACACCTTGACATCAACCGGCTGCATGAGCGACATGCGTCGCTGCACCAGGCCCAGCGCGGTCGCCACGAACACGCGTGTCAAGCCGAAGCCGTACGAGCCGCGGCGTGTGGGGCGCAGCGTGTAGCGCACCATGCCGCCGCTGTGGGCGTCAATCGTCAGTATAAAGACGATGTCGCGGCGCTGAAACACGTGTGGCGCCTCGTCAATCACCTCAACGCGGGTCTTGAACGGGTACTCGCTCTGCAGGTTGATGGTCACGTCATTGTCATCGCCGTTCGAGAACCGGTCCGCCATGAGCCGCTCGCCGCTGACGGGCCGGCGCTTGTGGTAGAGCAAGCCGATGTCAACGAGTACTATCGCGAACAATAACGCGAGCGCCGCGTGTGCCACCGCGAGCAGTTGTGGCACAAAGTGGGCTGCGATGAGTGCGATGACAATCGCGACGACCGATATGTAAAAGCGCCTGGTGAGATACATCGTCACTATTGGAATCGTGGGGTGGGCGGTTACTTGGGTACTTCAACCTTCTCAATCAGTCCGGTGATGACGCGCTGTGGCGTGTAGCCCTGCATCTCGGCATCGGCGGTGAGCAGCACGCGGTGTTGCAACACCGGCAGCGCGACCGCTTTGACGTCGTCCGGGACGATGAAGTCGCGTCCGGCGAGCATGGCGAACGCTTTGGATGCCTGCAGTGTAGCCACCGCGGCGCGTGGTGAGGCCCCGAGTTGAATGGCGCGGCTATTGCGTGTCGCCTCCACAATCTGCGCGATGTAGCGCAGCAGACTGTCGTCAACAATGATTTGTTGCAGCTTGTCGCGCATGGCGAGCAGGTCCTCCTTGCTCAGGACCGGCTCCAGGTTTTCGAGCTTGGTGAGACGGCTATTATTCTGGTGCCGTTTGAGGATTTCGACCTCCTCGTCGGCATTGGGATAGCCCATGGTGATCTTCATCATGAAGCGGTCCAGTTGGGCCTCGGGCAGCTGATAGGTGCCTTCCTGCTCCACGGGGTTCTGGGTAGCGAGGATGGTGTATAGAGCGCCCATGGGGCGAGTGACGCCGTCAACGGTCACTTGTCGCTCCTCCATCACCTCGAACAGTGCCGCCTGGGTCTTGGCGGGCGAGCGGTTCACCTCGTCAACGAGGACGATGTCGCTGAACACCGGTCCCTCGTGGAAGTTGAATTCGCCTGACTTGACGTTGAACACATTGGTGCCGATTACGTCGCTGGGCATGAGGTCGGGCGTGAACTGTATGCGCCTGAACTGAGCGCCAATCAGGCGGCTGACGGTGCGGGCAAGCAGCGTCTTGGCGACGCCCGGCACGCCCTCGAGCAGCACATGTCCATCGGCAAGGATGCATGTGAGCAACAGGTCAACATTGCGCTCCTGACCAACGATGATTGTTGAGATGTGGTTGCGCAGTTGGCCCACGCGTGCGCTGAATTCGGTTAAATCAAGTCGTTCCATATTGTAGATGTTGATGGCTATTAATGTTTGTAGTTAAAGTTCAAGAAGTGATCGCGGCGGTGATGCGTTCCATGTGGTCAATCATGGTTGTCATGTGGCGGTCCGAAATCGTGTCGGCGGCGCTTGCGGCGGCGATGTCGGCAAGCCAGGTGGCGATGATGGTGCGGTCAATGCCGGTAGCGGCGGCAAGCTCGTTGACAACAAGGTCGTGGCTATCGTGCTCAATGTCAAGCATGAGTTCGCGCCGCATGTCGGTGACAAACATCTCATAGCGCTTCATGACCAGCGAGACGTTGTCGCGCCGCCGGTAGAAGAAGTCGCCCACGTGTTGTATCATCTGTTTCATGCGGTTGACAGGCGGGGCGATGACCGGAATGACACGTTGACGGCGGCGAGCTGTGAACACCATTGCCAGCAAGCAGGTTAACATCGCGAGCGCGAAGGCGTCAGACAATGCCGGACTATCCCAAATGCCATGCATGTAGGAACTCGATTGCCCCTCGGCGATCGGTTCGAGCGCAACACGCCTGATGGGCCGGTCGGCAATGAGCGAGAACATGCGGAACACCAGATTGCGCATTGCCGGCGATGTGGTGACCGCGACGTTTGTGGTCAATGCGGGAGTGCTGGCGAGGTAGAGTGCCCCGCGGCGGCCCGGCAGTGTGACGCGAGCCATAAGCATCATTTCACCCACCTCGGTGGTCATCGTCACTATCGGAGTGTAGTCGCGTGGCTGATGGTATACATTGTCGATGGTGTCGCCATCAATCGACAAGTCGATGTAATGATTAAGGACTAATTTATCGCAAAACGCGTTATTGATGATGTAGGTGGCTGTATCAAGTCCGGACACGCTTGCCGCATGCTGGCCGGTTGTCATTGGCTCTATCCATTGCACCCGGGTGAAACAATCGGGGCTGGACTCGGGCTTGGTCATGAGTGCGTCCTTAAAGAGGGCATAATGATCGCCGTCTTGTCTATATCTGATGTCCAGATTGATGTATCTGAGCAGTGTATCAAGTTCATAAGATGAGCCCGAAATCAACATGACATCGCTGCCGCGTGTCAACAGCGAGTCAATGGCATGGACCTCATGGTCCATGAGATCCTCAAAGTAGCTAACCCACAGGTAGTTGTAGTTGGCGGCGTCGCTGTCGGCTGCCAGTTCGCCAAATCGCTTGTTGATGACCTCATAGCCGCGGGTGGCCGAGCGCTTCAGCATCTCGTCAACCAGGGTGAAGCCCATTGGAGCGCGAGTTGACCTGCCAATGTCGCCCAACTCAAACTCGTAGTCCTTGGGCTTGAAGGTAAAAGTGACTGTGAACACCGCGAGCAGCAGCACGACGCACCCCACTATGAATCCGCGGTTAATGTTCATCGTCGCCTCCTTTCTGCTCTTCGGTCATGGCCAGCATTGCCCCAATCCGGTCGTGGCACTGCTCGGCCATCGCGCTGTCATCGCTGTTAGCCGTGTATTTGCCGTAGCGCACCCTGACAAACAACGGTGTCAACTGCGTCAACTCGTCAACCCCGGCTTCGTGCTCAAATTGCGCCGGCGTCTTGCCCGGCATCCACGTGATGCGGTCGGCGTCGGCGAGCAGGCGCAGCGACTTGAGGTAGAACAGGCGCACGAGCATGGCATGGTCGCCGCGAGCGCGGGCGTCGGCAATCTCGGTGTCGAAGTCGATGATGTAGATGTTGTCGGGGTCGGTGTTGAAGTCAACCTGACGGTTGCGGTTGAACAGGCGCTTGAT
>CAMHDX010000216.1 GCA_946183895.1 uncultured Porphyromonadaceae bacterium
ATGAGACGCGGCGACGCTTTGACCTGGAGCACCTGTGGAGCGACGCCCCCATCACCGAGATTGCCGACATCTATTAACCCCTCGGCTCTCGCTCGCGGTCATATAATTCATTAACTACACTCGCGTTGTGTAACGACAGCGCGGATTAAAACGACAACCGTATGGCTAACAACAAGGGAAAGAGCGGCATCAACATCATGTGGATGTACGCCTTGATATTCGCGGCTATATTAGGGCTGTGGATGTTCCAAAACGATAGCGCGCCGTCCAAGCAGATTTCCTGGGACGAGTTCAAGAGCGCCGTGGATAGCGGTGCTGTGGTCAAGGTCATTGTGTATAGTGACAAGAAGCGCGCCGAGGCTGAGATTACCGACTCGCTTGCCGGCGTCATCTTCAAGGGTGTTGACTTGAAGGACGTCAAGGGCAAGCCGATGGTGTCGGTGAACATTCCCAGCGTTGACAAGACCGAGACGATGCTCACCCGCGCCCGTGACGAGGGTCGCTTTAAGGGCGAGGTGGCATACGAGGACAACAGCGGCTTCAGCAACATCTTGTGGTACTTCGGTCCGGTGGTGCTGCTGGTGCTGCTGTGGGTGTTCATGTTTCGCCGCATGGGTAGCGGCGGTGCCGGCGGCGGCATCTTCAGCGTGGGCAAGAGCAAGGCGCAGCTGTTTGAGGGCTCGGACGGCAACCGCGTGACGTTCAACGATGTCGCCGGTCTCGCCGAGGCCAAGGTTGAGATAGCCGAGATTGTCGACTTCCTCAAGAACCCCGCCACCTACACCGAGCTGGGCGGCAAGATTCCCAAGGGCGCGCTGCTGGTGGGTCCTCCGGGCACGGGCAAGACGTTGCTCGCCAAGGCTGTTGCCGGCGAGGCGGACGTGCCCTTCTTCTCGCTCTCGGGCTCGGACTTTGTCGAGATGTTTGTGGGTGTAGGCGCGTCGCGCGTTCGCGACCTGTTCGCGCAGGCCAAGGCCAAGGCGCCGTGCATCATCTTTATTGACGAGATTGACGCCGTGGGTCGCGCGCGCGGCAAGAACCCGAGCCTGGGCGGCAACGACGAGCGCGAGAGCACGCTCAACCAGTTGCTCACCGAGATGGACGGCTTCGGCAGCAACAGCGGCATCATCGTGCTCGCCGCCACCAACCGCGCCGACATCCTGGACAAGGCGCTGCTGCGTGCCGGACGCTTTGACCGCCAGATCTACGTTGAGTTGCCCGAGCTCGCCGACCGCAAGGAGATATTCCAAGTGCACCTGCGCGGCGTCAAGATTGACGGCAGTGTTGACCTTGACCAGCTGTCACGGCAAACGCCGGGCTTCTCGGGAGCCGACATCGCCAATGTGTGCAACGAGGCGGCACTGATTGCCGCCCGCCGCAAGAAGCAGGCGGTGCAGCGCCAGGACTTCCTCGACGCCATTGACCGCATCGTGGGCGGACTGGAAAAGCGCAGCAAGGTCATCACCAACGAGGAGCGCCACAGCATCGCCGTGCACGAGGCGGGACACGCCACCGTGGGCTGGCACCTGCAGTACGCCGACCCGCTCATCAAGGTCACTATCGTGCCGCGCGGCAAGGCGCTGGGCGCCGCGTGGTATCAGCCCGAGGAGCGCCAAATCGAGCCCCGACAGGCAATCCTGGACCAGATATGCAAGTTGCTCGCCGGACGCGCCGCCGAGGAGCTGTTCATCGGCTTTACCGACACCGGCGCGCTCAACGACCTGGAGCGCAGCACCAAGCTGGCGTACGCCATGGTGACATTCTACGGCATGGGCAAGAGCCTGCCCAACATCAGCTACTACGACTCGTCCAACCAGGAGTATGGCTTCACCAAGCCCTACAGCGAGGCCCGTGCCCGCGCCATTGACGAGGAGGTGCAACAAATCATTGACGAGCAGTATGAGCGCGCCAAGGAGTTGCTCAACCGCTATGCCGAGGGCCATCATGAACTCGCCAACCTGCTGCAAGAGCGCGAGGTGATCTTTGCCGAGGACGCCGAGAAGATCTTCGGTCCGCGCCAGTGGCGGTCGCGCAGCGACGTGATTGCCGAGCAAGAGCAGGCGAGCACGCCGCCGCCCTTTGGCGGCAATGATGCCGAGGCGCCAGAGCAACAATCTTGATAACGGCTCAACCTGATCAATCAATCATGTCAACATTGATGCGAAGTATGACGGCGGGCAGCGTGCGCTACTATGCGGCGGCACTGTCCGCCGGTCACGTTGTTATTGACGACACCGAGACGCGGCTACCGCTGCGCCACGGCCATCACCGCTACACCATCCAGGCCAACGACGGCAGTTGTCGCACATTGAGTGTGCCGCTCGAGGGCACCACCAATGCCATGCCGGTCGCCCTGCGCGACGTGGTGATCTCGAACCACGGTCGCTGGCGCGCCGAGCATTGGGGCGCGCTGTACTCCGCCTACGGGCGCTCGCCGTTCTTCGACTACATCGCCCCCGAGCTGCACCGGCTGCTTGTCGAGGGCAAGCAACACTACCTGCTGGAGTTGAACAACGACTTGCAGCAACTGGTGTGCGAGTTTGTCGACCTGCCCGTCCGGTGGACGATGCGCAGCCTGTTCGATAGCGAGGGCGAGCCGGTCGCCGACCTGCGGCGCTGCACAGCCGGCAAGCACGGCGACACACTGCCGGTCCATGACGTCGCTTACCACCAGGTGTGGCAAGAACGCGCCGGCGGCTTCACCGCCGGCCTGAGCATCCTTGACCTCGTGTTCAACACCGGCAGGGAGGCGATTATCACCCTGAGCGATATGACACAAGACATTAACACAACCAACAATAATTCTTAACCCTAAAAACCATTAACCACAATGAACTACTTTGACTTACACGGCCGCGTGGCGATAGTCACCGGCTGCTCGACCGGACTGGGCGTGCAGATGGCCAACGCCCTTGCCTCACAAGGTTGCACCATCGTGCCCGTGGCGCGCCGCATGGACAAGCTGGAGGAGGTAGCCGCAGCGCTGCGCGAGCAACATGGCGTGGAGGCACTGCCCATCCGCTGCGACATCACCTCCACGGCGATGGTCGAGGACATGGTGCGCCAGGTGCTGGAGCGCTACGGCCGCATCGACATCCTGATTAACAACGCCGGCACCGGAGCGGTAGCTCCGGCACAGGACATCACCGATGAGCAATTCGAGAACGAGATGCAGATTGACCTGTTCGGCACCTTCCGTGTAGCTCGCGCTGTCGCCAAGCTCGCCATGATACCGGCAGGCTACGGCCGCATCATCAACATCGCCTCAATGTACGGCCTAGTGGGCAACAAGATTGCGCCCGCCTCGCCCTATCACGCCGCCAAGGGCGGTGTGGTCAACCTCACGCGCGCCCTCGCCGCCGAGTGGGGACAGCACGGCATCACGGTCAACGCCATCTGCCCGGGCTACTTTGTCACGCCCTTGACGCGCGAGACCCTTGACAGCGAGTGGTTCAAGCAGTA
>CAMHDX010000217.1 GCA_946183895.1 uncultured Porphyromonadaceae bacterium
TCCCAAGGGCGTGATGTTGCGCCATGAGGGCATCTGCAACTACCTGTACGGGCATCCCGCCAACGTGTTTGCCAACGCCGTGCTGACCGACGCCACGCGCGTGCTGAGCGTGACCACCATCTCGTTTGACGCCGCGCTGCAGGATATCGGCATGGCACTGTACAACGGCAAGACCCTGGTGGTCGCCACCGAGGAGCAAGCCAACAATCCGCTGGCGCTGGCTCAGCTCATCAACGAGCAGCACATCAACATGGTGAGCGGCACGCCGTCGCGCTGGTCCACCTGGCTCACGAGCGACGACTTCAACAACGCCATCAAGCACATCAAGATTGCGCGCGCCGGCGGCGAGAAGTTCAGCGACAGCCTGTTGCAACAACTGCGCACGGTGACGCAGGCACGCATCTTCAACTGCTACGGGCCCACCGAGATCACCGTCGCGTCAAACAACAAGGAGCTGACCACCGCCACGATGGTGACAGTGGGCAAGCCCCAGCTGGGCGTCAAGGAGTTCATCGTTGACAGCGACGGCAACGAGTTGCCCGTGGGCGTGGTCGGCGAGTTGTACATAGGCGGTCGCGGCGTGGCTCGCGGCTACAACAACCTCGATGAGATGACACGCGAGCGTTTTATCACCTATCACGACACCCGCGTGTACCGCAGCGGCGACTATGCCCGCTGGCTGCCCGACGGCGATGTGGTGATACTGGGTCGCACCGACCACCAGATCAAGCTGCGCGGTCTGCGCATCGAGCTGGGCGAAATCGAGAACGTCATGCTGCGCGTTGAGGGCATGAAGAAGGTCGTAATCATGATCAAGAGCCTGGGCGGCAAGGAGCACCTGTGCGCCTACTACACCGCCGACCGCGAGATACCCGCCGACGCGCTCAAGGCAGAGATTTCGAAGAGCCTGACCCAATACATGGTGCCGACCGCCTACCTGCAGTTGGAGAGCATGCCCATGACGCCCAACGGCAAGACCGACGTCAAGGCACTGCCCGAGCCGCAACTCGCCATCTCGAGTGCCTACGAGGCACCCGCCACGGCGGCTGAGCGCACCTTCTGCGACATCTTCGCCACAATCCTGCAAATGGACCGCGTGGGCGCCACCGACAACTTCTTTGAGTTGGGCGGCACATCGCTGGTAGTGACTCGCGTCATCATCGAGGCCGACAAGGCAGGGCTGCACGTGGCGTACGGCGACGTGTTCGCCAACCCCACGCCGCGTGCCCTGGCACGTCTGGTGAGCGGAGACGGCGAGGACGACGCCATGGCTGAGGTGAGCTCCTACGACTACACCGACATCAACAAAGTGCTCGCCGGCAACACCCTGGAGGCATATCGCAGCGGCGCCAAGCGCGAGCTCGGCAACGTGTTGCTCACCGGCGCGACCGGCTTCCTGGGCATCCACATCCTGCGCGAGCTCATCGACTCAGACGCCCGCAACATCTACTGTCTGGTGCGCGGCAAGACGCCCGAAAAGGCAGCCAGCCGCCTGCGCACGTTGCTGTACTACTACTTCTCGGAATCGTTCAAGGAGTTGTTCGACACCCGCCTGCACATCATCACCGGCGACGTGACGAGCGACTTCGGCGCCGGGCTGGAGGTAGACACCGTGTTCAACTGCGCCGCGGTGGTGAAGCACTTCAGCGAAGGCACCGAGATTGAAGACGTAAACATCGGCGGCGCCGAGCGATGCGTGGAGTACTGCCTGGCACACGGCGCGCGTCTGATACACATCTCGACGGCGAGCACCCGCGGCCTGTGGGCAGGCGAGGCACACAGCGACGTGTACACCGAGCAACGCCTCTACATGGGCCAATACCTGGGCAACAAGTACATCTACTCCAAGTACATCGCCGAGCGCATCATCCTCGACGCCATCGCCCACAAGGGGCTTGACGCCAAGATTATGCGCGTGGGCAACCTGGCGGCTCGCAGTACCGACGGCGAGTTCCAGGCCAACTTTGCCACCAACTCCTTCATGGGCCGCATCAAGGTGTACAACATGCTAGGCTGCTGTCCGCACTCGATGCGCAACAAGAAGGTAGAGTTCTCGCCCATCAACGAGGTATCGCGCGCCATCGTGCTGTTGTCGGGCACTCCGCACGAGTGCTGCGTGTTCCACCCCTACAACATCCACGGCCAGTTCTTGGGCGATGTGCTCACGGGGCTGACGGCGATTGGCGACGGCATCCGGTTTGTGGAGCAGGAAGAGTTCAACGCGGCAATGGACGCCGCCAAGAACGACCCCGCCAAGGCAAAGCAGATGGCAAGCCTGCTCGCCTATCAGGACATGGCTCACGGGCAAAAGACCACCGACGTGGCTCGCGACAACGACTACACCATCCAGGTGCTGTACCGCTTGGGCTTCGCGTGGTCGCCCACGTCGTGGGACTACGTGGAGCGCATGCTCACCGCCATCGGCTCGCTGGGCTTCTTTGACGCACTGTGACAATGGGAACAAACGACAATATCCGTTCGCAGTTCTACAACTACCTGGGGGCATACATTCTTGTAGCCCTGTCGGGCTGTCTGGGCAACGTGGTTGACGGCATGATCGTGGGCAACCTCATCAACGAGGACGGCGTGAGTGCCATCAACCTGTCCAAGCCCATCAACCAGTTCATCTTCACCCTGCACCTGCTCATCAATGCAGGTGCAGGCATGCTGGTGGCGTACGCTCTGGGCAAGGGCGACACCGGTCAGGCACGGCGGTTCTTCACTCGCGCGCTCACGCTGAGCGTGGGCATCGGCGTGCTGCTGGCGGTGGTGGGCGGCCTGATTGTGCCGGCTCAGACGGCTCGGTTGCTGTGCTCCAACGACGACATTCTGCCGCTGGCGCGCGACTACATGCAGGTACTGCTGCTGGGTAATCCGGCATTCATTCTGATGTGGGGCCTGTCGACCATGGTGGGCGTTGACGGCAGTCCTCGCCTGGTGTCGGTTGCCGTGATTGTCGACAACACGGTCAACCTGCTGCTCGACATCGTGTTCATCAAGTACTGTGGTTGGGGCATCACCGGCTCGAGCGTAGCAACCGTGGTGGGACATCTGGTGGGCATCGCTATCCTGCTGAGCCACTGGCTCAAGCCCGAGAACCGGCGGCTCACGCTACAGTGGGACGGCCGCGAGGTGCTGGCGTCGTGGCGCCGCATCGTCTCGCAGGGCGCACCATTAGCGGTGGCATCAATCTGCTTGACCCTGCTGCTGTTGAGCGCCAACACCATTGTGCTGGGTACCACGGGTCGCACGGGCATCTTTGTGTTCGCCCTGTGCATGAACCTGCTGCAGGTGTACAACCTGTTCCTGAGCGGCACGTGCCAGACGCTGCAGTCGCTGGGCGCCATCCAAGTAGGCAAGCAAGATGCCGACGGGCTCAAGATGGTAATCTCTAAAGGTCTGCGGTTCATCACCGCAGCGATGATTGTGACCTGCCTCGCCGTGTGGTTCTATCCGCAGG
>CAMHDX010000218.1 GCA_946183895.1 uncultured Porphyromonadaceae bacterium
TAAATTACAGAGGTTTACAGAATAAATTACAGAGGTTTACAGAATAAATTACAGATGTTTACAGAATAAATTACAGAGGTTTACAGAATAAGTTACAGAGGTTTACAGAATAAGGCCGGAAGTCCGAATGAAGTTACAGAGGCTTACAAAATAAGTTACAGAAATTTATAGAATAAGGCCGGAAGTCCGAATGAAGTTAGCAAACGAGCGCGGGTGTCCCAAGCGCGTCACTCGTAGTGGCGGATGCGCACGTCGATGCTGTCGGGGCGCAATGCTGCAGGCACGGCGGTGACGTCGGTGCTGCTGTAGTGGTAGGGAAACAGCACGCGCGGCTTGACCATCCGCGCCGCCCTCAGCAGCTGGTCGGGCGTCATGGTGTAAGGCTGATTGCACGGCAGGAAGGCGATGTCAATCGCGCCCAGCGTCGCCATCTCGGGGATGTCCTCAGTGTCGCCGGCAATGTAGATCCGCAGCCCGTCAAGCGTCAGCACATAGCCGTTGTCTCGTCCACGCGGATGAAACTGCAGATGCCCATCGGTGGTGTTATAGGCGGGCACCGCGACCACCATGATGTCATCGGCGAGCCGCAGCGTGTCGCCATTGGCCATCACCTCGCCCGCTCCGTGCAGCTCGGCGCAACGGGCGTTGGTGACAAAGCGCGTCTTCTCGCCCGACAGCACGGCTATCGCCTCGCGGTCAAAGTGGTCGGCGTGCTCGTGGGTCACAAGCAGGTAATCCGCCTTGGGCATCGCGGCGTAGTCAATGGTCCGCTCGCCCAACTTGGTGACAGGGTCAATCTCAATCTCCTTGCCGTCAAACTCAATGCGAATGCTGGCATGCATCAGCGCGTAGAACTTAACGGTCTTGCCTCCGGGGGTGGTGAAGACATCAACCTCATGGGTCGTCACTGCTCGCCCCGCCTGCTGCCAGGCGATGATGCCACCACTCAGGTTGACGCACTTGTAGCCGCGTGGCATCAGCCGCGTGGCGGCACTGCTCGAGCGGCGACCGCTGCGGCAGTACACCGCGATGGTTTTGTCCATCGGCACCTGCGCCACGACAGCGTCAACAAAGTCCGCCCGCGACTGGTCAATATTCAGGGCGCCGGCAATGTGACCGGCGTTGAACTCCTCGGCGGTGCGCACGTCCAGCAACACAACATCAGCCTTGCCAATCAACTCGGCGAAGCCCTCATGGTCAACGCTCTCCACATTCTGTCCGCTGCACGACGTGGTCAGTCCCAGCGCGGCAAGCAAGCAAGTAAACAAATTCTTCATATTACAGAGATTTACAGATTGGTTTTTACAGAGGTTTACAGATTAAGTAAACTATAAATTTAACGGATTCAACTAATCGAATGTTATATCACCCTTTAATTTTCGATTACAAATATTGTTACAGATTTTGTAACTTTGCAGGTGAATAATAACGAAGTTGAACTTGAACATTTGTAGAGCGAATATGACTTGGCGAAATTGCAGCATGGCGTTGATGCTGATGCTGATGTTGGCGGGGTGTCGCGGGGCGACGGAGCAGGTGCCTTCCGCACCCGTGTATAGCGACGCGTCGCAGTGGTACGTCACCGACCGCGGCGGCGTTGCCGATGTGTTTTACGTAATCTCGACCGAGACCGGTGACTACCCTCGTGGTGGTGCCGAGTGCCACTACGCCGACACCTATGCCGACAGCCTGCGCGCGCCCATGCTCGCCGAGATGACAGGCGTGGACACGCTGCTGAGCGGTACGCTCAACTTCTATGCGCCCTACTATCGCCAGTGCTCGCTGCAGTCGTTTGTGACCGACAGCTTGACGCGCACTCGCCTGCCGCTTGCCACGGGCGATGTCACGCGCGCGTTTGAGCACTACGTGCGACACATGAATGCCGGTCGACCGATTGTGCTGGTGGGCTTCAGCCAGGGCGCGATGATACTGCCAGAGCTAGTGAACGCGATGCCCGACGACGTGTGGCGACGCGTGGTGGCGGTGTACATGCTGGGTGCGCCGTTGACCGCTCAGACGCTCGCCCACTCGCCGCGCCTGCGGCCCGCGCGCGGCAGCGACGACACGGGCGTGACGATTTGCTACAACAGCGCGCGGGACGCCGGCAGCGCCTTGTGGGGCGCGATGGCCGCCGGCATCAATCCCGTCAACTGGCGCGTGGACTCGACGCCGGCGATGCTGATTACAGAGCCGTCGCCGTTGGTGCCCGTCGCCGAGCAACAGCCCGACACCATGTGGGTGCACCAGGACCCGAGGAGTCACATCACGATTGTGACCGGGTATGACGCGACCGACTACGTGCTGCCACTCATTGGCAAGGAGGGGTGCTACCACTCGCGCGAGGTGTGGCTCTACCGCGACCTGTTGAGGGAAAACATAGCGCGGCGCGTGTCCCGCTACATGGACACTGAGGACGCCGCGCGATAACAAATGTGCGTGTGCATTTCTATATGTCAGGAACGGGGGCGGACCGCGGTGGCGATGGGCATCTCGATGGTCCAGCCTTGCGACTTGTTGCGTATTGAGATAGAGCCGAGGCCCAGGAAGCGCCCTGCCGCCTCGCGCAGGCGCTTAGCCACCTGCTCCACGCCCGTGAATCCCGTTGCCGCCAGCGACACGAGCGTCACACCACCGGCATTGACCGTGCCGTACACCATGTCGGCAGCCGCGATATTGTAGTTCAGAGTTCCCATTGTCGTAATGATTAAAAATAGTAACTGATAACCTTCACGCTGCAAAATTACGCGGGCAAAGTGCAACAAGATTGCACATTTGGGTTAATTTGGGTTAATACACCAAGCTGTCACACCCCGCCTTGCACAATAGCACGTGAGATGTTGCTTAAAATATCCCCCCCTATCACCCATTCACTTGAAATTCTGCGACTTATTTGATAGCAAGGACTTACACAATGAGCAAATTTCGTTTATACAGTGATTAAACCTCCAAAAAAAATGCTTCCTAGCACGCTATAAACGAAAAATGTCGTATATTTGCCTCGTGAAATTAAAAGTCAATGACATGATAATAGGTCGAAAATCAGAACAAGACGAGTTGAAAACCGCATTCAACTCTGAATACTCAGAGTTTGTAGCTGTCACCGGCAGGAGGCGCATTGGCAAGACGTTTCTTGTGAGAGAAACGTTTAACTACACTTTCGCTTTCCAGCATTCAGGTTTGGCCAATCAAAAAACGAGAGCTCAGCTAAAAGAATTTCGTCAATCGTTGATTAGGAATGGATTGAAGAAATGCCGAATACCATCAGACTGGTTTGATGCATTCTTTTTGCTGTCCGAATTATTAGATCGGCAAGGCGATGGAAAGAAAGTCGTGTTTATTGACGAGTTGCCATGGATGGATGCGCCACGTTCAAACTTTGTTTCAGCATTAGAGCACTTCTGGAATGGCTTTGCATCGGCTAGAAAGGACATCTTACTTATCATCTGTGGTTCTGCGA
>CAMHDX010000219.1 GCA_946183895.1 uncultured Porphyromonadaceae bacterium
CGGCAGCGGGCGGTGTTTTTGGTGCCGTGGCACGTTTTTTGCAATAGTAGGGTAAATTGATGTCAATGATGAGTTGATACAACGAATGTTTAATTTAAAATATATATAATAAGGTAAATGGAAAACAATTATTATGACAAGGGCTACAATAACGGTCAAGGTTATAGTAGTCAAGGTTATGGTTATCAGCAGCAAGGCGGTTACACCTCGCCGATACAGGTTGAGCAAGACCGCGCTTTGTCCGGTTACGTGGCAACCGTGATGCAGAAGGTGTTTGTCAAGATGGGCCTCGGCTTGCTGGTCACGGCGATTGTCGCCTTGTTCACGGCAAGCTCACCGGCACTGTTGTCGGCGCTGTACGGCAATAGCTGGGCTGTGATTGTGTTGTGCATCGTTGAGCTGGGTCTGGTCTTTGCCATCTCGGGCGCCATCAACAAGATAAACGCAGGCACGGCAACCGCTTTGTTCTACCTGTATAGTGCGGTCAATGGCCTGACGATGAGCGTGATATTTCTTGCCTACACCATGTCGTCGATTGCCTCAACATTCTTCATCACCGCCGGCACCTTTGGCGTGATGGCCGCTTATGGCTATATCACCAAGAGCGACTTGAGCAAAATCGGCTCGATTTTGTTCATGGCCTTGATTGGACTGATTATCGCCTCAATCGTCAACATCTTTTTGGGCAGTAGCACGTTGACCTGGATTATCAGCATCGCCGGTGTGGCAATCTTTGTGGGCCTCACCGCATGGGATACCCAGAAGATCAAGCAAATGGCCGCCATGACCGACGTTGACCAATCGGGCAAGGTGAGCACCATAGGCGCGCTGATGCTCTATCTGGACTTCATCAACCTGTTCATCTACTTGCTGCGCATCTTCGGCTCGTCGCGCGACTGACGCCGGCGTGCCCCGCGTGACAATATAGTTCAAGCCCTCGGCAAGCAAGCTGCTGCCGAGGGCTTGTTGTGGCTTGGAGGCAATGGATGAGCCACGCTCACTTGTAGCGGTTGTAGGCGCGCTGCAGCTTGGAGGCATAGCCGCTCACGTAGCGCCCGCCATTGTAGGCCTGAGCGAAGGCGCGCCAGTTGTGCGCCTTGACATACTTGACCAGCCCTATGCGCTGAATGAATCGCCCGAACAGCTCCAATTGCTGCAATTCGCTCTCGCTATTGAGCCGGACAAACTCCTCAACACTCTTGCAGCCACACAGGTGGTAATTGAAGCCGCCAATCTGGAACATGCCCCAAAAGGTTGCCTTGAGAGCCAACTCGCGGTCAAACTTGCACGCGTCGTCAAGCCTGGCATGCTGCGCCTCAACGTAGCCGCCATAGCGGGCGCGGTTCACACCGGCAAACGCGATGGGCGAGGCCTTGCGCGCCTGTGCCTGGCTCTTGCCTGCCTGGCGTAGCAACTTCTTGTACACGCTCAGGTCAAAGTTGATGGTCGGTTTGCCGTTAGCCGCAAACCCGTGTCCGCCGCCCTCGATTGAGGCTAATGCCTTGATTGCCGCCACCTCAATGCCAAGCTCGTTAGCGACCTTGCGATAGTCGGCGTCGGTCAGTGACGCCTGTGCGGCAATGGTCAGGGCGGTAATCACCGTGGCGAGTAGTGATGCAATACGTTTCATCTTATTCTATAACTTCGAGGTAAAACGAGACGGGCCGAAAGCCGTCGTTACAGCTAATCATCGCGCTCATGGGATTGCGCATCCATCCGTCGTAAAAATTGCCCTCACCGCGAGCAAGCGCCTGCACAAATGGCCGCATCGACTCCCATGCGCTCGCGCACAAGCCGGCGGGTCGCTCGCCATCGGTCGACACCCACGCGTCGCCCATGTTTATCTCGCAGGCGTGCTCAATGGGGTTCTCGTATTGTGCCATCAGGTCGGTGTATACACTCTGGCGGATGGCGGTGATCTTGACGCGGTTCATGTGGTGAGAGTATAGACGCGATAGGAGCGCGTGTCGCGTGAGGCACGAGCGACCCTACCGCGTCTTGAGTCTATAAACAATTAACTTCAAGTTTCAATCACGAAACTTGAATGATTTCACTTCTCGGCGGCTACAGCCTTGAGGATGCCCACGGTGAAATCCCAGAACTTTTGCACCGCGGGGATGTGTACGCGCTCCTTGGGGGAGTGCACATCGCGCAGGGTGGGACCATAGGAAATCATGTCCAGGTTGGGGCACACCTTGAGGAAGAGACCGCACTCCAGTCCGGCATGGATAGCCTCAACCTTGGGCTCGGCACCGTAGAGGTCGCTCCACACCTTGACGGCGGTCTTGAGGATGCGGCTGTTCATGTTGGGCGCCCAGCCTTGATAGCCGTCGGTGTGACGCACTTGGGCACCGCCCAGCTTGAAGGTCTGCTCAATGCGGTGGGCGATGTCATACTTGCGGCTCTCGACAGCGCTGCGCTGCGATGTGGTCACAACCACCTTGTCGCCGCCTTCCATCTTGATGCTGGCGAGGTTGGTGCTGGTCTCGGTGAGGCCTTGCAGCTCGAGGCTGACGCTGACCACTCCATGCTGAGCCACAAATGCCGTGTTGATGATAGCCTTGGCGACCTTATCCTCAATGATTGCCGCGGGTGCATCGGCTCCCGCCAAGGTGATTTCCATCGTGGGCTCCGAGATATGGTACTCGTTCTTGATGTCGGCGGCAATGATGTTGAAGGCAGCGGTGAGCGGCTCGCGGTCGGCGGGCTTGATGCCGATAATCGCCTCGGCGTCGCGCGCGATGGCGTTGCGCAGGTTGCCGGCGTCAATGTGTGCCAGCGCGAAGTCGAACTGTTGTCCCAGCTCCCACAGCACTCTCACGAGCAGCTTGGTGGCGCAACCGCGCTCCAAGCAGATGTCTGTGCCGCTGTGGCCGCCCTGCATCTTGGCGAACTTGATCTCGAAGAAGTCGCATCCGGCGGGCACCGGCTGGGGCTGATACTCAAAGGTGGCGAGCGTGTCAATGCCACCGGCGCAGCTCATGGTGATCACGCCATCGTCCTCGCTGTCGAGGTTGAGCAGGTAGTCACCGCGCAGCATGCCGTCGCCCACATGGCTGGCACCGGTCAATCCGGTCTCCTCGTCAACGGTGAAGAAGCCCTCGAGCGGACCCACCTTGAGGTCGGGATCAATCAGCGCGGCGAGCGCACCGGCAATGCCCATGCCGTCATCGGCACCCAGTGTGGTTCCATCGGCGCGCACCCACTCGCCGTCAATGATCGTGCGGATGGGGTCGGTGTCGAAGTTGTGATTGCTGTCCTTGTTCTTCTCGGCAACCATGTCCATGTGAGCCTGCAGAATCACGCCCTTGGCATTCTCCAAGCCAGGAGCTGCCGGACGATACATCGCCACGTTGCCAATCTCATCGACTTTGTACTCCAAGCTGTGGTCCTGAGCGAACTTCACGAGCCATTCACGAATCTTGCCCTCCTTCTTTGAGGGACGGGGC
>CAMHDX010000220.1 GCA_946183895.1 uncultured Porphyromonadaceae bacterium
AGTCGATACTGTACGCGGTGTTGACCTCGTTCGGCGCCGATGTGACCTGCGAGGATCGCACAAGCAACGGCCGCGCCGACCTGGTGCTGCGCATGCCTGACGCAATATACGTCATCGAACTCAAGTACGGCAAGACAGTCGCCGAGGCGATGGAGCAGCTGCACCGCAAGGACTATGCAGCCAAGTACAGTCACGATGGCCGCCCCGTGCGCCTGCTCGCCATCAACCTCGCCACCGACACCCGCACCATCGACGCCTGGCAGGTAGAGTAGGGTGCGGCTAAACTTGACTTGTAAATGACTAACACCTCAGTCCTGATGGATTGAGGAGTTATGTTTCGGCTCAGTTGCGGCTGGTCTCGACTGACTTGATGAGGTTGTAGTTGAAGCGCTCGAGGGCGGTGAGCTTGACCTTGCCGGCGGTGCGGTGATACCACGGCTGCGCGTCAAAGTAGCGCTGAGTGGCAGGGTCGGAGAAGGTGTCGCCGTGGCGGGCGTAGATCTCGGCGCGCATCAGCGTGAGCACCTCGGTGGGGAAGAGGGCGAGCAACTCGTGAGTGAGCGGCATCACCGATGCGAACGCCCACTTGCCGTCCAGTCCGGCGTAGGGGCTCTGCTGCTTTGTCAACTTGTTGATGCCCTCGTCAAGTGCAGGCATGTGGAAGACATACGGCTCATCGTGGACAATGCCGGCATCCAGCCCGTCGGCGGTGAGGCGTACGCACCATACCATCGGGCCCATGACGGCACCCGCGCCGCCGGCACCGGGCATCTTCTCGTGATAGGTCGGGCTGTTGGGATCGCCTTGATTGATGCGCCCGTCGCCATAGCTGATGAGGATGGAGTTGTCGTCAGGGTTGACGTAGTAGTTGAACACGCCCGGGTCGGTGTCGTCGCATTGAGGATAATGCTCCATCGGAGGACCGAAGAGCGCGTGCCGGTCGGCAAAGCTGTAGTAGCCCATGAGCAGTGTCGGCACAAACCGGTGTGCCGTGCCACTGTGAATATCCTCGTGGCTGATGTGATAGTATGCCTTGACGGGGGCACCTGCCGCGTCGCGCATCACCAGCAGTGTGTCGCGACCCAGCACCTCAACGCTCACGCGGCATGACGCGTCGTTGACGAGCGTGAGTTTGCCCTGTCGCAGTCGCATGAGCGCCACTTGCGTCTCGCTTGCCCTCGGGTTGAACGG
The DNA here is from genome assembly GCA_946183895.1 of uncultured Porphyromonadaceae bacterium. Classification (GTDB taxonomy): domain Bacteria; phylum Bacteroidota; class Bacteroidia; order Bacteroidales; family Muribaculaceae; genus Sodaliphilus. The sequence goes on from CAMHDX010000220.1 coordinate 1,192, forward strand.
GTCGAAGGTGTACATCTCAACCTCGTCCTTCACGTCGGTGCGCAGGGTGTTGTAGATGTGGATGCCGTCGGTCCACGACATGGCGTTGTCGCCCATCAGCATACCGCGTGGCGGCAGCACCTTGAGCGGAGCGCGACGCCCTGCCAAGTCAAGCGCGAGTTGCGACCTCAGCAAGTCGTCGGCATGGGGCGGCATTTGGGTGAATTGAGGCTCGGCGGCGACTATAGTTATTGCGATGAGTGCCATTGCGATTAATGATAGAAAGTAGCGTTTCATAGTAGCAATAATGTATTATTAGAATGAGTAGTAGATAGCGGCGGTCGCTGCCAGTTTGCTGCTGCGGGTGCCGTAACCCGGAATGAACCACGGACGGCCGTTGTCGCTCTTGGGGCTGTGCAGCATGAAGTGGTAGCGCACGTTCCAGCCCATGGACACGTGGCCTGCCAGCTTGACCTTGATGCCCGCGGCGACCTCGCCCCACAGTGCGCTTGCCTTCTGTCCGGTGATGTCAAACTCGGTGGGGTTCTTCCAGTAGGAGTTGCTCTCGGTGATGCCGGTCACCTCATAGCGGAACGGGCTGTAGCCCAGTATCGCGCCCACCAGGATCTGGTAGTCAGGCGCCTTCTTGAACAAGAAGTTGTAGTAGGCACCCGCCTTGAAGTAGGGCGACACCTTGCCGCGATACACGCCGTTCATGTCGGCGGGCGATGTCTTCGCCCTGCCTAGTCCAATCTCGGCGGTGGGGATCAGGCGGTTCCACATGTTCATGTTGATGCCGACGCCAAAGCTGCCGTAGTCCTGTCCGCAAGCCATGAGTATCAGGTCCAGGAAGCTGACGTAGGGGTCAAGCGATGTCAGGCGGGGGTAGCGGTGGTAGGAGCGTCTAATCGAGTCCTCACGCGCTTTGCGCTCGGCAGTGAGCGTGTCTCCCTTGATGTATTGTTGGATGGTCTCCTCGCTGGTCCCCTTTTCGGGCGGCTTGACAACGTTGGTCTCCGGCTTGACCGGAGTGATGACGCGCCGGTCTTGAGCGGTAGCGCTCAATGCACTCACGGTGAGGAGTATGAAAAGCAGCAGTCGGCACATAACACTATTCGGTAGGCACATAGATGCGCAGGGTCTCACGGGTTACATTAGTCACATCAGCGTTGGTGATGGCGATGCTGTCAACGTTGTGGGTGGTGACCTCGGCACCGTCAATGTGGTAGTAGTACATCGCCCCGCACTCGTGCGAGACAAAGTAGGGTAGCGGCGTGTAGCTCAAGGTGAGCGTGTCGGTGACAAATGTCGTGTCACCGCCGGTGACGCACATCATCTTGATGAAGAACCGCGACTGCGTGACATTGGGTCGCAACGGCAGGGCGCACTTGCTTGCCGACGTGCTGTCCACAATCAGACTGTCGCCCGGCGCGCCAATGCCGCCAATGGTGACTACGTCCGCCTTGAATTGGCTCGTCGTGCCGCTGGCGTAGAAGAAGACGCTCGGCACAGCGCTGCGGTTGTCGTAGCACGTGTCGTCGCTGCAGCAGCACAGTGTCACCGCGGCGATCAAGGCGAGAACGATGTCAGTCGCTTGTAATCTCATCGTTGATCTCGTAGTTGTTGCGCGAGGGGGAGTTGCGAATGATGAGTTCGCCCAGAAAGCCGGTCATGAACAGTTGCGTGCCCAGCAACATCGCCGTCAGGGCGAGGTAGAAGTAGGGCGAATCAGTAACCAGCGGGTGCGGGGTGCCGTTGATGATGTGAGTGAGCTTGATGGCGCCCACGACAATCACGGCAATCAGGCCCACGAGGAACATCAGGCTGCCCAGCAGGCCGAAGAAGTGCATCGGCTTGACGCCAAACTTGGCCTGGAACCACAGCGTGAGCAGGTCCAGGTAGCCGTTGACAAAGCGGTCAAGCCCGAACTTGGTCTTGCCGTACTTGCGCGCCTGGTGGTGCACCACCTTCTCGCCGATGCGGGTAAAACCGGCAATCTTGGCGAGGTAGGGCACATAGCGGTGCATGTCGCCATACACCTCGATGTGCTTGATCACGTCGCGGCGATAAGCCTTGAGCCCGCAGTTGAAGTCATGCAAGTTGTCAATGCCGCTCACGCGTCGCGCCGTGGCGTTGAACAGCTTGGTGGGTATGGTCTTGCTCAGCGGGTCGTAGCGTTTCTTCTTCCAGCCGCTCACCAGGTCGTAGCCGTCCGCGACGATCATGCGGTAGAGCTCGGGAATCTCGTCGGGGCTGTCCTGCAGGTCGGCGTCC
>CAMHDX010000221.1 GCA_946183895.1 uncultured Porphyromonadaceae bacterium
TACTTTGATTTTTCACTCGGCAGCGCGCAATCTAGACGATATAGAAGCTATAGACGATCTAGAAGTTATAGACTTTATTGGCGGTGGGCGCCGGTTAGCGCAGCACCTTGGTGGTGACGGTCGAGCCGTCGCTCATGGTCTTGACCTCAATGTTGACACCGTTGAACGGCGTTGACGACACCATGCCCACCATGTTGATGTACTTCACGGCGACCGCTTGCTCGGCGTTGATGTCGCTGATGCCGGTCGAGTGATCAATGGTGATGGTGAGCGCAAGATACTGTGTGTGACCGCGTTGCGTAGCACACACGTGAACGGTGCCCTCCTCCTTGTCCTTGGTGCCGCGCACTTGCAGCTTGCCGTTCTTCAAGGTCACGGTGAGTGTGCCGCTCAGCTCCTGCTCAATGCCGTAGGTAACTGTCGAGCCGTCATCGGCGAGGTCGAAGTAGTCGGCAAGGTCAATGGTCGCGACGCCGCCGGTGGTGATGGACTGCTCAGCCTCCACCTTGGTGCCGCCCAGGTCGTCCATGGCAAAGTTCATCGGGGTATTGATGTAGTAGGTCACGCCGCCGTCGTACGAGGTCTTGTCCGAGCTGTCAAAGTTGAAGGTGAGGCTCGTGATTTTGCCCATGTCGCTCAGGTCGAGCCACTCCCACTTGTCAAGCGCATAGTGGTCGGCTGTGTTCTCGCTGCGATAGTCGGCAAGGTAGAAGTCCTTGCTCGTGGTGGTGCCATCGGGATGCTTGGCAAATACTTGCAACAGGAACCAGTCGCCGGTCTTGAACGCCTGGCTGTAGTAGTTGCCGTCCTTGATGGTCGAGAGCGTGTAGGCGCTGTTGGTGATGTAGAAGCCGCTGATTTCCTTGCCCTCGGCAGCGTCGGTGGGGACAATCGCGCACAGGTCGTCGCCAAAGGGCACCGGGTTAGCCATGATAAAGTTGTCGCCACTGTGCGCTCCGCCCGGCGCGCTGTAGAACTGGTCGGGGTAGAGCGAGCCGCTATAGGTGTTGGCGGTCAGGTTGGACAGGGCGTAGCCGTACCAGGTCCAGTAGTTGCCCCAGTCGCTCTCGGTGTAGTAGCTGCCAACTTCCAGTCCGTACGAGCCGCTGTAGATCCACTCGCGGTCGCTATAACCCTGGTCATAGCCATCGGCGGGAACCACGTTGTCCTCAAAGTCTGCAATCGCTTCAGCACCAAGCACTTTGACACCGGTGCGGCGCGTGAGGCTCTGCCCGCCGGCATCGGTCACGGTGAGTGTGTAACCGGTTGTGACGGCGGGAGTTACATTGATTGTGCCCTCGTTGCCCGCAGTCGGGGTGATGACGTTGCCCTGCTGGTCGGCCCACACGATGGTGTAGGGCTCGGTGCCACCCGCCCAGGTGGCGGATAGGGTAGCGCTGCCGCCGGCACTGATGGTCACCGGCTCGTTGATTGTGATGGTCAGGGGCTCTTGAGCCCACACCAGTGTGCCGCATGCAAGCGCGCACATCATTGCGTAAAATTTCTTCATAGGCTTTAGTTCAATTAAAAAATTAAGTCCACATCAAGAACCTCAACGGGAACCCGGATGTGGAGTAGAAAAAGCCGATGCGGGAGCAATCACAGCGCGTGATGATCACAGTGGTTGAATCTCCGGTGCCTAAAGTCCACGAGGCGTCCATTGAGTTGTGCCGGCGTCGCGTGGCGCAGGCACGATAACGTGGCAGGTCTTCTGGCTCGTTCCTCGTGTCCCGGCGGGCCTTCCCATGTCGCGTGGCGGACACAGTGGCTCGATTGCCGGCATCGATTGTATGGAACTTACAGCAGCGGGCACTGCCCGGGATTTTCACCCGGTTCCCTCTTGGTGACTTGCAACTTATTGCTCGTCAACCACATTATCACGCCGCAAAGGTACAATTATTTTATCTAATAGCCAAACTTTCGGGTGAGAGGTAGCTCTATTGCAACAAAAAGAAACGTCCCTTTTGTTGCTTTTTGCAACAAAAAGAAACGTCCCTTCTGTTGCTTTTCTGTTGTTGTCGGGTTAACAGTCGGGTTAAAATTCGCATTTTATTTGCCACAATGCGGCGGGAGTAGTAACTTTGCAGTTTAATTGACAATTCATCAAATCTTATGGCACTTAAATGTGGAATTGTAGGCCTGCCCAATGTGGGTAAATCTACGTTATTTAATTGTTTGTCGAACGCTCGAGCTCAATCGGCAAACTTCCCTTTTTGTACAATTGAACCCAATGTCGGTGTGATTACCGTGCCCGATGAGCGCCTCAACGAGTTGGCGCGACTGTGCAACCCCAAGCGTGTGGTGCCTACCACTGTCGAGATTGTCGACATCGCCGGACTGGTCAAGGGAGCCAGCAAGGGCGAGGGTCTGGGCAACAAGTTTCTTGCCAACATCCGCGAGACCGATGCGATACTGCACGTGTTGCGCTGCTTTGACGACGACAACATCACCCACGTTGACGGCAGTGTGAACCCCGTGCGCGACAAGGAGGTGATTGACACCGAGTTGCAACTGCGTGACCTCGAGACGATTGAGAGTCGCCTGCCGCGCACCGCCAAGGCTGCCGCCGCCGGCGACCGCGAGGCGAAGGTGCAGGCTGCCGTGATGGAGCGCATCCGCGAGGCGCTGGTCCAGGGTCGCAACGCGCGCACTGTCGCCCTTGAGAACAAGGACGAGGAGAAGGTGTGCAAGGAGTTGTTCCTGCTTACGAGCAAGCCGGTGATGTATGTGTGCAACGTTGACGACGCCAGCGCTGCCACCGGCAACAAGTATGTCGACGCCGTGCGTGAGGCTATTAAGGAAGAGGACGCCGAGCTGCTGGTAGTCGCCGCGCAGACCGAGGCCGACATCGCCGAGCTGGAGACCTACGAGGAACGCCGCATGTTCCTTGAGGAAGCCGGCCTGGAGGAGAGCGGCGCCAACCGCTTGATCAAGGCGGCTTACTCGCTGCTGAACCTGCAGACCTTCCTCACCGCCGGCCCCGACGAGTGCCGCGCGTGGACATTCCGCCGCGGCAGCAAGGCGCCGCAGTGTGCCGGCATTATCCACAGCGACTTTGAGCGCGGCTTTATTCGCGCCGAGATAATCAAGTATGAGGACTACATTGCCCTGGGCAGCGAGGCGGCGGTCAAGGAGGCGGGCAAGATGCACGTTGAGGGCAAGGACTATGTGATGCAGGATGGCGACATCGTCTTCTTCAGGTTTAACGTTTAAGCGAATAATGGTGATGGAAAACACGAAATTTGAAATGGTAGCCAAGACCTTTAAGGGTCTTGAGGGAGTGCTTGCCGACGAGCTGGCGGCGCTGGGAGCCGAGGATGTGCAACAAGGCATACGCATGGTGGCGTTCAAGGGCGACAAGCGCCTGATGTATCGCGCCAACTTTGCGTGTCGCACCGCATTGTCAATCCTCAAGCCGTTCGCGACG
>CAMHDX010000222.1 GCA_946183895.1 uncultured Porphyromonadaceae bacterium
AATCGCCTTGACAGCCGCAATAAACTTCTCGGGGTCGCGCTCGTCGACCTCGATGTCAAAGCAGTCCAAGCCGGCAAAAATCTTGAACAGCAGCGCCTTGCCCTCCATCACCGGCTTGCCTGCAAGCGCGCCGATGTTGCCAAGTCCCAGCACGGCGGTGCCGTTGCTGATCACCGCCATCAAGTTGCCCTTGTTGGTATAGCGGTAAGCCGTGGTGGGGTCCTCCTTAATCTCCAGGCAAGGATAAGCCACGCCAGGCGAATAAGCCAGCGACAAGTCGGTTTGTGACTGATGGCTCTTGGTGGGCACTATCTCGATTTTGCCCGGTTTGCCTTGACTGTGATAGTCAAGCGCCATTTTCTTAGTAATCTTCGCCATAGTTGTTTATTGTCATGAATGATAGGTTATTAGTCCAGGCATTGAGTTGCGGGCAATCTTGCCCACTGTGGCGCCAAAGTCGGTTGCCACCTGCTGCAGCACGTCGCTATAGATGCTGGCGATGTTGCCCACGATGCTCAACGCGTATTTGTGATAATCATACTGGCTGATGTTGCGCTTGAAGAAACGCATAAACTCATTGTACACCAGCTCATGCACATACTCATTGTCCATGTAGTCGGCCAGGAAGAACGAGAACGAGCGCAGGTTGCGGTTCGCAGCCGGATTGTTGTAGACCATGTCCATAATCTCGTCGGGCGAAATCTCATAGTGGTCGTAGAACGCCTCACACAGGTCGGCAGGTGCCAGGCCCTTGAGGCAGTCGCCGGCGAACAGTCTGCCCAGCGCGGCACCACTACCCTCGTCGCCAAGGATAAATCCGCCGGCACGCACGTTCTGCACAATCTTGGTGCCGTCATACAGGCACGAGTTGGAGCCCGTGCCGATGATGCACGCCAGTCCCGGCTCATGAATCAGCAAGCCGCGCGCCGCGCCCAGCAGGTCGCTCATGACCGTGACCGGTGTCTTGAACTGCGCCACCAGCGACGACTCGACAATGCGATTCTTCTCGGCCGACGAGCAGCCGGCGCCATAGTAATAGACGTGCTGCCAGCGATGCTTGAAGAACTCGGGCGGCAACTCCAGCCTGATGATGTGGCTGATCTCGCGACGCGAGTGGAAGTGCGGATTCATGCCCGAGGTGAACGCGTGCTCCACCTCACGGCCCTGCTCCACGAGCGCCCACTCGGTGCGCGTGCTGCTACTCTCGGCTATAACAAATGCGGCTGCCATTGTCAGTAGATAATTTCGGCATACGAATTGATGCCTGCCTGCACAATCACCTCGATGGGCTCGGGCAACGGCCAGCTTGGCACCTCCAAGTGATAGATGCCCGGGTCGAGGTTGCGGAAGATGAACACTCCATTGTCCAGGCGGTCGGTAGTGTACGACGCCACCTTCTTGCCCTTATAGTCCTTGAGCACCACCTCGATGCCGCTAACCGGCTGATACTCATCGCGACCGAACTTAGCGCCGGAGTATGAACGCTTCTTGCCGGAATCGGCCACCACGCCGGCTATCAAGCTCTTCTTGTAGCGTCCGCCGCGCTTGAAGTAGTCATCGATGCCCTGCGACACCTCCCATGCCTCGTGCCAGCAGTAGTCCGCGTTGAGCAGGCGGCATCGCTCGGGGATGTAGTCATGGAACGAGCCCTCAAGCAACATGGCAGGCAACTTGTTGTAACGCAGCACGCCCAGACCCACGCCATAGCCCCAATTATAGAATGTGTAATCGCCCGCGGCACGCTCGGGGGCACTCCATTGCGCCATCTTGTTGTCGCGGACATACTTGAGTATCGCCGCCGACAGCTCGTCGCTGCCCACACTCTTGGGCGAGCCCGTGTAGCCGCGGTAAAGCGCCAGCGGGAAGTTCATGCGCTTGGCGACACCGGTCGCATTGCTATGCAACGCCACAAAGATGTCGGCGCCGCTATTGGCAGCAAGCGCCACGATCTCATACAGGGGAAGCGTTGCGCCTCCCCAAAGGAACTGGAACAGGGGCAAATCGTCGGCGGTAGTGTTCTTGACACGCGACGTGACCACGTCGTAGCCCTTGTGACGCAAGATCTCGCACAGGGCATCGCCCTTGGCGAGATTGCTGTTACTCTCGTAGTACTCCACCGTCTTGCCGGCAGCATCGTTGGCAAACGGGCACGGGCGGTCGTTACTGTCGTGACCGCCATGACCGGGGTTGACAAACACGCGCGGACGTATTGCCGCCTCCTTGACATTGCCTGCCCACAATGCCGACATCGTCATTGACGCTATCAATAGTAATAGGTATCTCTTCATAATGCTCCAATCAATCTACATCAACATGATAACTGCCTGAGCGCGTCACACCGAACGGCGCGGTGCTTTTCGCGTCCTTGAGCAATGCCTCGCGGCTGACTTGTGCAGCCACAGCCTCCACATCCTTGCCCACATACACCAACTGACCATTCAACGCCACCATGGGGTAAGTCGCATCCTCGTCAGGCGTAGTCAACGCCACCTTGGCGCCACGGCCATTGGCGGGAATGGCTATCAACTGCTGCTTTTTCACAGTAGTGTTGTTGGCGGGACTGAGCATCGCCACGATGTAGTCGTTATCGAGCCAGCACGGCATCATGTAGTAGCCCAACTTTGCCAGCACCTTGCCATTGAGGTCGCACACATACAGGCCCTTGCCAACCGCGTCAAACACCACCTTGCTGCCGTCGGGCGACAGTGATGCCCAGATGTAGCCCGCGCACTGCCCTGCCGGTGACATGGTCGAGCGGTGCGAGCCGTCGCAAATCACGAGGTGACTGCCCTCGGTGTACACATATCGGCGCTTGGTGGCGATATGGCTCTTGTTCTCACCCACGATTGCCATACCGTCAGACGTGGGACACAAGCGCACAGCGCCATGCTGCGGAGTCAGGACAATCTTGCCGCGACCGGTGGTCACGTCAAAACAGTGAGCAGTGCGATAAATCAAGTTGTTGTAGCGCCGCTCCATGGTCACATAATACAACAAGCCGTCACCGCCAAAGCGAGCATCATAGCCCGGCGCGCCCACCGAGTCCACCTTAATGACACTATCATTGTCGAGTTTGCGCACCTGCAGACGCAGGCCGTCAACCGAGCTGTAGGCGACATATTTGCCGTCAGGGCTCAGTTGGGGGAAGTAAGCCGGGCGCGGCACGACAACACGCGTGCCCGCCAGCCGTGGTGGCTCAGACTGCGCGCAGCCGGCAATACACATCGCCAATGCTAACGCACTTAGCAGTTTATATTTGAACTTCATCTCTTAAGCGAAAAATATTATCAGATATTAAAAAAACGTGTAAAGGTACGCATTTTTTTTCACATATCAATGCTTAATCTCACTTTACGACGACTTTACGACGATTTCACGCCGAAAATCACTTGAACCAACCGGTGACACGGTTCCACAGTCGCTCAC
>CAMHDX010000223.1 GCA_946183895.1 uncultured Porphyromonadaceae bacterium
CATTGATAGCAGCCTCGTTGAGCACCTTGGTGGTCTCCTGGAACGAAGCCGCGCTGATGAAGCTTGACGTCTGCAATGCGGCGCGGGTGATACCTTGCAGCACCTGCTCGGCGGTTGCGGGCACAGCGTCGCGCACCTGGACCAGTCGTTGGTCGTGGCGCTTGAGCGGCGCGTTGATGTCACGCAAGCGGCGCGCGGTGATGATTTGACCTGCCTGGACATCGGTGCTGTCACCGGGGTTGGTAACAACCTTCTTGCCCCAGATGCGGTCGTTCTCATCGAGGAACTCACGCTTGTCGACAATCTGCGACTCGAGGAAGCGGGTGTCACCCGGATCGATAATGTTCACCTTGCGCATCATCTGGCGCACAATCACCTCAAAGTGCTTGTCGTTGATCTTCACGCCCTGCGAGCGGTACACATCCTGCACCTCGTTGACGATGTACTCCTGGACCGCCGTGGGACCCTTGATGCGCAAGATGTCGGCAGGCGTGATGGCACCGTCGCTGAGCGGTGTGCCGGCACGCACAAAGTCGTTCTCCTGCACCAGGATCTGCTTGGACAGCGGCACGAGGTACTTCTTCTCCTCGCCGGTGCGGCTCGTGATGATGATTTCGCGATGACCGCGCTTGATGCGACCGAATGTCACCTCACCGTCAATCTCGCTAACCACTGCCGGGTTGGACGGGTTGCGGGCCTCGAAGAGCTCGGTGACACGCGGCAGACCACCGGTGATATCACCGGCACCGCCTGCGCTCGTGCGCGGAATCTTGATGAACACATCGCCGGCATGGAGCTCCTCGCCCTCATCAACAATGAGGTGAGCGCCCACAGGCAGCGTGTAGGTCTTGATGACCTCGCCATCGACCGGCGCATCCGACGTTAACGCCTGCTCGTCATTGCTGTTGAAGGCAATGATTTGAGCCTCGGGGATGCGGGTGTGGTCGCGCGACTCAACGATGATCTTCTCGCTGTTGCCCGACGTGTCATCGGTCTCCTCACGATAGGTCACACCCTCAATCAGGTTGAGGAAGTGGAGCTTACCATCGGTCTCGGTCACGATAACGGCGTTGAACGGGTCCCACTCGGCAATTACGTCCTTGGGAGCCACCGTGTCGCCCTCGCCCTTGTAGAGCGTGGAGCCGTAGGCAATAGGCGTGGTTGTGAGCACCATGTTGGTCTTCGGGTCAAGGATTTGCAACTCGCACAAGCGACCGGTCACCACCTGGCGACCGTCACGGTTAGTGACCGAGCGCAACTCCTCAAAGTGCAACACACCATTATATTTACTCTTATAGTCGGCAACACTGGCGATGTTGCTTGCCACACCACCAATGTGGAACGTACGCAGTGTCAGCTGGGTTCCGGGCTCGCCGATTGACTGTGCGGCAATCACGCCGACAGCCTCGCCGCGCTGCACCATGCGGTGGCTCGACAGGTTGCGGCCATAGCACTTGGCGCACACGCCGTGCTTAGCCTCACAGGTGAGCACGCTACGAATTTCGACGCTCTCGATGGGCGATTGCTCGATGCGCTCGGCGGCGGCATCGGTAATCTCCTCGCCTGCGGGCACGATAACCTCGTTGGTCAGCGGGTCGACAATGTCATGGACGCTCACGCGGCCCACGATGCGCTCGCCCAGCGTAGCCTTGACATCCTCATTGTTGCGCACCTCACGGCACACCAGGCCGCGCAATGTGCCACAATCCTCCTCGGTGATCACCACGTCATGCGCGACGTCCACCAGGCGGCGGGTCAGATAACCGGCGTCGGCAGTCTTCAATGCCGTGTCGGCAAGACCCTTGCGGGCACCGTGCGTCGAGATGAAGTACTCCAGCACCGACAAGCCCTCCTTGAAGTTGGTCAAGATCGGGTTCTCGATGATCTGGTGACCGCCCTCGACACCACTCTTTTGCGGCTTCGCCATCAGACCACGCATACCGCTGAGCTGGCGAATCTGGTCCTTCGAACCACGGGCACCCGAATCAAGCATCATGAACACCGAGTTGAAGCCTTGCTGATCCTCGGTCAACTTGGAGATCACAATCTTGGTCAATCGCTCGTTGATCTTGGTCCACACGTCAATCACCTTGTTGTAACGCTCGTTGTTGGTGATCAGACCCATGTTGTAGTCCATGGTCACCTGAGCCACCTGCTCGTCGCCCTCGGCAACAAGTTGCGCCTTCTCCTCGGGCACAAGCACATCGTTCAGGTTGAACGACAAGCCGCCCTTGAACGCCATGTAGTAACCCATGTTCTTGACGTCGTCAAGGAATTTCGCCGAACGCGGCACACCGCAACGGCTGATGACGCGCGTGATGATTTCGCGCAGCGACTTCTTGGCAATGAGCTCGTTGATGTAGCCCATCGCGGTGGGCACCACCTCATTGAACATGATGCGGCCCACGCTGGTGTTCGCAATGAGCTTCTCCTCGAGCTTGCCATCCTCGTTAAGAACCGGAGCGACCACGCTGATGATGGCGTGCATGGCCACCTTGCCCTCGTTGTAGGCAACCAGTGCCTCCTCTGGACCGTAGAACACGAGGCCCTCACCCTTGGCGCCGGGACGCAACTTGGTGATATAGTACAAGCCGAGCACCATGTCCTGTGACGGCACGGTAATCGGGGCACCGTTGGCGGGATTGAGGATGTTGTGAGGCTCGAGCATGAGCAGCTGCGCCTCGACGATAGCCTCGTTGCCCAGCGGCAGGTGCACTGCCATCTGGTCGCCGTCAAAGTCGGCGTTGAATGCCGTACATGCCAGCGGGTGCAGCTGGATTGCCTTGCCCTCGATCATCTTGGGCTGGAACGCCTGGATGCCGAGGCGGTGCAGGGTCGGCGCGCGGTTGAGCAGCACCGGATGTCCACGCATCACGTTCTCCAGGATGTCCCACACGACAGGCTCCTTGCGGTCCACAATCTTCTTGGCGCTCTTGACCGTCTTGACAATGCCGCGCTCAATGAGCTTGCGGATGACGAACGGCTTGTAGAGCTCGGCAGCCATATCCTTGGGGATACCGCACTCGCCCATCTTCAACTCGGGACCGACCACGATAACCGAGCGTGCCGAGTAGTCAACACGCTTACCCAGCAGGTTCTGGCGGAAGCGGCCTTGCTTACCCTTGAGGCTGTCGCTCAACGACTTGAGCGGACGGTTGGCGTCGCTCTTGACAGCACTCGACTTGCGCGAGTTGTCAAGCAGGGAGTCAACTGCCTCTTGGAGCATACGCTTCTCGTTGCGGAGGATCACCTCGGGAGCCTTGATCTCGATGAGGCGTTTCAGGCGGTTGTTGCGGATGATCACGCGGCGGTACAGGTCATTCAGGTCGCTGGTGGCGAAACGGCCGCCATCGAGGGGAACGAGCGGGCGGAGATCCGGCGGGATCA
>CAMHDX010000224.1 GCA_946183895.1 uncultured Porphyromonadaceae bacterium
ACGACAATGGCTCGCTGCCCGAGGTGCAGTGGGTCGAGATTCAGAGCAAGGTGGCACAGGCGCAGGCGCAGCTGGAGGTCGCCAAGAAGAACCTTGCCGACTGCAGGCTGGTGGCGCCGGTGGGCGGCATCGTCGGCCGCAAGTTGGTTGGCGCCGGCGAGACGGCGTTGCCCTCGCAGGCTATTCTCAGCATCCTTGACATCAGCAGTGTCAAGGTCAAGGTGGCGATTCCCGAGGCGGAGGTGAGTGCCATCGGTGTCAATACACCCTCGTCAATTCGGGTTGATGCCATCGGCGTTGAGTACCGCGGCGGCAGGATTGAGAAGGGCGTGGTCGCCGACGCGCTGACCCACACCTACGATGTCCGCATCGCTGTGGCGAACCCGGGACGGCAGTTGCTGCCGGGCATGGTGGCTAATGTGCGCTTTGGTACCGGTGGCTCTGACGCCGACGCCGGCAGGCTGGCGGTGCCCGTGACCGCCGTGCAACGCGCCGCGGACAACAGCTTGTTTGTCTGGACTGTCGACTCGGCGCGGACGGCGCGGCGCACTCCGGTGACAATCGGCCCGACCGAGGGCAACCGGGTGCTCGTCATGAGCGGCCTCAGTGCGGGCGACCGCATCGTCACCGAGGGCTATCAAAAGCTGAGCGAAGGCACTCAGGTCATCTTTTAAACCACAGTCATGAAGGACAACATGAATTGGCTCAAGTGGCCATTGCAACACTATAGCATCACACTGCTCATCATCATGATTCTGTTCGTGATGGGCATCTACGGCATGTATGTGATGCCTAAAGACGAGTTCCCGCACGCTACCATCCGTCAGGGGGTGGTCGTGGCGGTCTACCCGGGCGCGACAAGCGAGGAGGTTGAGCAGCAAGTGGCGCGCCCGCTGGAGCGCTACCTGTTTACCTATGGCGAGGTCAAGCGAGCCAAGACGACCACCACATCGCAGAATGCCATGTGCATCGCCATGGTGGAGCTCAACGACAACGTGAATAACAAGGACGAGGTGTGGTCCAAAATCAAGCATGGCCTCAACTCGTTCAAGTCGCAGCTGCCCGCCGGAGTGCTGGCGCTTGTGGTCAACGATGACTTTGGCAACACGTCTGCCTTGCTGATTGCCATCGAGAGCTCGCAGCGCAGTTACCGCGAGTTGAAGCGCTACAGCGACGACCTGTCGGACCGCCTGAGGCACATACCGTCGGTGGCTAATGTCAAGGTCTATGGTGAGCAGAAGGAGCAAATCTCGCTCTATGTTGACCGGCAGCGCTTGCAGGCCTTCGGCATCGGTCAGCAGGTGCTCTTCAGCCACCTGCAGGCGCAGGGGCTCACCACGATGAGCGGCGGCCTCAGCGACGACGACCAGCAGGTGCCCATCCACATCGCGCCCACGGGCAATAGCGTTGAGGAGATCGCGTCCCAGATTATCTATAGCAATCCCGCTACGGGCGATGTGGTGCGGGTGCGTGACGTGGCGCGCGTGGTGCGCGAGTACGACAGCGGCGTCAGCCGCATCGAGCAGGACGGCCACCCGTGCATCCTGCTGTCGATGGAGATGACGCCGGGCAACAATGTGGTGCTCTACGGCGAGGCGGTGGACCGGGTGCTGAAGCAGTTCGGCGAGGAGGAGCTGCCCGACGATGTGACCGTCACTCGCATTGCCGACAAGCCCAAGGTGGTCGCCATGAGTGTCAGCTCGTTCTTGCGCGACTTGCTCATCTCAATGGCGATTATCATTCTGGTCATGATGGTGCTCTTCCCGCTGCGGTCGGCGATGGTGGCGGCTGCCACCATCCCGTTGAGCACGTTTGTCTCGGTCGCGATCATGTATCTGGCGGGCATTGAGCTTAACATCGTCACGCTGGCGGCGCTCATCGTGGTGCTGGGAATGATTGTCGACAACTCGATTGTGGTCATCGACGGCTATCTGGAGTACCTGGGCAAGGGCTACGAGCCCAATCAGGCGGCTATCGAGAGCGCCCGGCAGTACTTCATGCCCATGTTGCTGGCCACGGTGTGCATTTGCGCGATTTTCTTCCCGTTCCTCTTCACCTTCACCGGCATGTTCCTGGATGCCCTGCAGGACTTCCCGTGGACTATCACCATCAACCTGATGGTGTCGCTGATATTGGCGGTGACGGTGATTCCTTTCCTCGAGGTGCGCCTCATCAAGCCGGGCAAGGTGCACACGGGCGGCAATGCTATCACGCATTGGGTGCAGCGCACCTACAACCGCGTGCTCGACTGGACTTTTGACCACCCGTGGCTGACCATTGGCGGCGGCTTGGGTGTCATCTTGCTCTCTTTGCTCATTGTGCCCACGCTCAAGGTGCGCTTGTTCCCCTATGCCGACCGTGACCAGTTTGCGGTCGAGATTTACTTGCCCGACGGCAAGGGCATGGCTGAGACGGTGGCGGTGACGGACTCGGTCTACAAGGTGATGCGGCCGGACCCGCGCATCACGGGCATCACGAGCTTTATCGGATGCTCGTCGCCGCGCTTTATGGATGCCTATGCCCCCCAGATGGCGGGCAAGAATTACGCGCAGTTCATTGTCAACACTACGTCTGACCGCACTACCCTCGAGCTGCTTGCCGAGTATCAGCCGCGCCTGAGCGAGGCGTTCCCTAATGCCTACGTCAAGTTCAAACGCCTTGACTACATGTCGGTCAACGAGCTGGAATATCGCTTCTACGGCGAAAACCTCGATTCGCTGCACACCGTCGCCGAGCGGCTCATGGACCGCATGCGTGCCATGCCGGAGCTGGAGTGGGTGCACACCGACTATATGCAGCCTTATCCCATCATCAATGTGACGCTTGACCCGGTAGCATCGGCTCAGTTGGGCATCACCCGCGCCTCGGCTTCGTTGGCGATCAGCGCCACGTCAACCGACCTGCGTGTGGGGCAACTGTGGGAGGGCGACTATGAGTTGCCCATCGTGGTCAAGGACGATAGCGACATGACCTACGCCGACATTCAAAACCTGGGCATAACTACGCCGGTGACGATGCTCTCGGGCGGCATCAACAATGCCAACAGCACCGTGCCGCTGCGCCAGGTGGCGCGGGTGGCACCCGAGTGGTCCGAGGGGCGCATCGTGCATCGCGCGGGCGAACGGTGCATCACCGTGACGGCGCATTTTGCCCAAGGGGTCTACACCGGTCCGGTGGAGCGGCGCATCGCTCAGATGATGACCGACGAGATTGACTTGCCGCAGGGCGTGCGATGCGAGGTGGGCGGCGAGATTGAGTACGGCAACGAGGCGTTGCCTCAAATCTTTGCCGGCATCACCATCGCGATGATTATCGTGTTCTTCTTCTTGCTGTTCAACTTCAAGAAGTATGGCATCACCACTGTGTGCATGGCGGCG
>CAMHDX010000225.1 GCA_946183895.1 uncultured Porphyromonadaceae bacterium
GCTACAACATGGGGGCGGTGACCGGCTCGTACGCCACGCTGGGCGAGTTCCTGCGCCAGCCCATGGTGATTGCCGGACAGGTGGCATTTCCGCTACTGATGATGTGCATCTACTGGTTGAGCGGCTACTATAACGAGGTGTATCGCAAGTCGCGCCTCCATGAATTCATGGTGACGGCGAGCAGCACGTTCACCAACTCGCTGCTCATCTTCTTCATCGCCCTGATTAACGACGTGATGAACGACCGCCGCAGCGACTACGAGATGCTCTTGCTGCTGTTTGGCGTCATCTTTGTGTTTGTGTACTTCACGCGCATGGTCATCACCAGCCACAGTTCGGCGATGATCAAGGGGCGCCACTGGAGTTTCCCCACCCTTGTGGTGGGGCGCGGCACGGCGGCGGCAACCTTTGTCAGCCAGCTGATGACACGCCGCGAGTCGCTTGGCTACGACATCCGCGGCATGGTGAGCATACCGGGCGAAAACGACGTCAAGGACGTGAACCTGCCGTGCTACACGCTCGATGACCTGCAACAAGTGTGCGAGCAGGAGGCGATTCAGGAAATCATTGTTGTCCCCACCCGTCCCGACGACACGGCATTGCTCCACACCCTCAACCGCATCTATCCGCTGGGGTTGCCCATCAAGGCGCGTCCCTCGCGCGGCACGATGCTGCTAAGCAAGGTGCGCTTAACCGACGTGTACGGCATTCCGCTGGTCGACCTCACCGGCAGCAACATGAGTTACAGCGACATGAACATCAAGCGCGTGATTGACATCGTGCTCTCGGTGTTGGCGCTAATAGTGCTTTCGCCGCTGATGGCGGTCATCGCCATCGCCATCAAGCTGCAGTCGCCGGGCAATGTATTTTACCGTCAGGAGCGCATCGGGCTGCACAACGTGCCGTTTAAAATCATCAAATTCCGCACCATGGTGGACAATGCCGAGCAGGACGGCACACCCCAGTTGACCCGCCCGGACGACCCGCGCATCACTCCGCTGGGCCGCTTCATGCGCAAGTATCGCATCGACGAGCTGCCCCAATTCTACAATGTGATCAAGGGCGACATGTCAATCGTGGGACCTCGTCCCGAGCGACAATACTACATCGACCGCATCGTCAAGCGCGAGCCCGCCTACGTGTTGCTGCATCAGGTGCGGCCGGGCATCACCTCAATGGGCATGGTCAAGTTTGGCTACGCCCAGAATGTCGACGAGATGATTGAGCGGCTGGACTACGACTTGATGTATCTCGAGAACATGTCACTGCTCAACGATTTCAAAATCATGGTTTACACGATCAAAATCGTGTTCACCGGACGCGGAATGTGATGAAGAATCTGTTCCACAATACTCGCACGATGATGGCGCTGCTCGCACTGGTTGTGGGCACCGCCTCGGGTGTGGCGGCGGTGATACTCAAGTGGCTCATCGCGCTCATCTCGGGCTTTGTGACCTCGCACGTCGAGATTGCCGACGCCAACTGGCTGTACCTGGTGCTACCCGCCATCGGCATCTTGATTGCGGGTGCCTACGTGCGATATGTGGTGCGCGACAACATCTATCATGGTGTCACGCGCGTGCTCTACGCCATCGCGTTGAAGCAGAGCCGGCTCAAGCCCAAGAACATGTATGCCTCGCTGCTGTCGTCATCAGTGACTATCGGGTTTGGCGGTAGCGTGGGTGCCGAGGGACCCATCGTGTTTACCGGCGCTGCTATCGGCTCCAACCTGGGGCAACTGTTCCGCTTGTCGCCACAGTTGCTGATGATGCTTGTGGGCTGTGGCGCGGCGGCGGGCATCGCCGGCATCTTCAAGGCGCCGATTGCCGGTGTGCTGTTCACCGTTGAGGTGCTCATGCTTGACTTGACCGGAGGCAGCGCGATTCCGCTGATAATCGCCTCGGTGGCGGGTGCCACGGTGTCGTACATCGCCACGGGCTACAACGTGGAGTTCTTCTTTACCCACAGCGAGCCCTTCACCGCCGGCAACATTCCCCACGTCATCGTGTTGGGGCTGGTGTGCGGCCTGATGTCGCTCTTATTTATCAAGACGCTCGCCCTGATTGAGGGCATGTTCAACAAGATACACCGCCCGTTGAACCGATACATCGTGGGCGCCACGATGCTCAGCCTGCTCATCTTCTTGCTGCCCCCGCTCTACGGCGAGGGCTATGCGAGCATCAATGCCCTACTGAGCGGCAACACCGAGGCGATCTTTGACAGTAGCTTGTTTTACACCTACCGTCACAGCCACTTGGCAATCGTGCTGTTCATCGTCGCCCTGGCGGTGAGCAAGGCGTTTGCCACCAGCGCCACCAATGGCGGTGGCGGTGTGGGCGGCACGTTCGCCCCGTCGCTGTACGTGGGTTGCATGGTGGGATTTGCCTTTGCGTTCGCCATCAACTCTTACAGTCCGCTTGACACGACGTTGTCGACCAAGGACTTTGCACTGATGGGCATGGCGGGCGTGATGGCGGGGGTCATGCACGCTCCGCTGATGGCGATCTTCCTCACCGCCGAGATGACCGGCGGCTACGAGTTGTTCCTGCCGCTGCTCATCGTGAGCGTGAGTAGCTACGGCACCTGCCGCCTGTTCACGCCCTACGGCATCTACGCGGCGCGCCTGGCTCAACGCGGCGAACTGCTCACGCATCAAAAGGACCGTAGCGTGCTCACGCTGCTCAAGATGGACAACGTCATCGAGACCGACTTCACCACAGTCACCCCGCAGATGAGCCTCAAGG
Organism: uncultured Porphyromonadaceae bacterium; assembly: GCA_946183895.1. GTDB lineage: Bacteria > Bacteroidota > Bacteroidia > Bacteroidales > Muribaculaceae > Sodaliphilus. The sequence goes on from CAMHDX010000225.1 coordinate 2,745, forward strand.
ACATGGTCAATGTCATCTCGCACAGCCACCGCAACCTCTACCCCGTGGTGGGCGATGATGGCGAACTGCTGGGCGTGGTCCTGCTTGACGACATCCGCAACATCATGTTCCGCCCTGACCTGTACCACAAGATGTATGTCGACCGCTTCATGTCGACCCCGCCGGCACGGGTGACACTGGGCTGGACGATGGACAAGGTGATGGATACATTCGACAAGACCGGTGCGTGGAACCTGCCCGTGGTTGACGAGCAAGGCCGGTATGTGGGCTTCGTGTCCAAGTCAAAAATATTCATGAGTTACCGCCAGGTGCTCAAACACTACAGTTACGACTAATGAAGGATTTGAGAATCGTGTTCTTCGGAACACCCGAATTTGCCGTTGAGAGCCTTGACCGCCTCGTGACGGCAGGCTATAACATCGTGGGCGTGGTCACCGCTACCGACAAGCCCGCCGGTCGCGGTCACCACATGCTGCAAAGCGAGGTCAAAAAGTATGCCGTGGCTCACAATCTGCCACTGCTGCAGCCCGAGCGGCTCAAGGACGAAGCATTTGTGGAGCAACTGCGCGCGCTGCGCGCCGACTTGCACATCGTGATCGCCTTCAGGATGCTGCCCGAGGTAGTGTGGGCA
>CAMHDX010000226.1 GCA_946183895.1 uncultured Porphyromonadaceae bacterium
GGGCATCCCCGACTACTGGATCAAGACCATCAAGGAGCGCAAGGATGAGGACTGGCATCCCACCAGCATCATTTGGGAGTTGACCAACCGCCGTGCCGACGAGAAGACCGTCTCTTATGCCGAGAGTCATGACCAGGCCCTGGTGGGCGACAAGACCATCATCTTCCGTCTCATCGACAAGGAGATGTACTGGCACATGATGACAGATGACCACGACGGCACTGTGGACCGTGGTATGGCGTTGCACAAGATGATACGCCTCGTGACCGCCTCGCTCATCAACGGCGCCTACCTCAACTTCATGGGCAACGAGTGGGGACATCCCGAGTGGATTGACTTCCCGCGTGAGGGCAACGGCTGGAGCTATAAGTATGCCCGCCGCCAGTGGGACCTGGTCGATCGCGAGGACCTCAAGTACAAGTACCTCAACAAGTGGGATGTTGACGTGATGCACCTCATCGGCGGTGTGCATGGATTCCAGGCACTGCCGGTGCAGAAGTTGTGGGACAAGGACGACGACCAGGTGTTAGCGTTCAAGCGCGGCGACCTGGTGTTCGTGTTCAACTTCAACCCCACGCAGTCGTTTGATGGCTATGGCTTCCTGGCACCCCAGGGCGAGTACCGCGGTGTGATGGACAGCGACGCGCCATGCTACGGCGGCTATGGCAACATCGACGAGAGTGTGCAACACTTCACCCAGCCCGACCCTGTCTACGACAAGGCTCATCTGGGCTGGCTCCAGCTGTATCTGCCGGCACGCTCGGTGCAGGTGTTGCGTCTGATGCCGCCCAAGAAGAAAAAGTAACGCTATTCCCTCCGGCAGGGTGAAATAAGTTCCTCCCCCTATCGCGTGTTCAAACGCGATAAGGGGAGGTGTTTTTATCATCGGTAACCATCAGCGCCTCAACCCTTTGGTCAGAAATTATTGCTGTCCTATAAAAGGAGCATTGGTGCAAAATACAATAATATACCGGATTATCGGCTCACATTGAGCCGATTTTTGCGTTAATTATGGCATTTTGGAGCCGATTTGAAGCTGCCGTGCCATTTACGGCGTGGGTGAGACGGTGTAGGAGCCGGTGGCGGTGATGCGCACATAAGCATCGGCGTTGAAGTTGTAGTTGGTCATCAAGTCGCGTTGCTGGCCGCCGCCGTTGTTGTTGATAATCCAGTTGGTATCGCTACCTTGAGAGTACGCCTCGCCCATGTCAAACACCATCCACTCGGTGCCACTGATGGTGGTCGTGCCGGTTGGGGTCACTCCTGGCCATGGCGCCTCCACGTCGCTGTTGGTGGTCGATGACCACACGTACATCGCGTAGGCGCTCCAGCCCAACTCGCTGTGCACATACATCTTGGGTGTCGTGGGCTGTGGCTCAGGGTCTGGCCCGTCAGGGTGGGAGAGGATATAGTCAAGGATGCTGTTGACATCGCCCACATTGACCTCGGTGTCGCGGTTGACATCGCAACGGCTGCTGCTGTCCATGGCGTACACGCGGTAGCCCTTCGCCTCAAGGTGCAACGCAGGTGAGGCGGTGAACTCGGTCGCCTCGGCGGCGGTGATGACACCGGCACTCACTGTGCTGCTGTCTAACCACTTGACGTAGGACCCCGGTGTGACACCGCCCAGGGTTACGTCAACCGCACTCTGTCCCATGTTGAGCACTACCAGCACTGTGGAGCCGGAGGCGGCCTTGGTGTAGGCGAGTACGCTGTTGTTGCTCACGGTGTGGAAGGTGGGCACAACGTCGTCGGCGAGCGCGGCATGGGTGTGGCGCAGCGAGGCGAGGGTGCGCACGGTGTTCTTCATCTTGGCGTCAATCGTGCTCCAGTTCACCTTGGCGTCGTTGAAGTAATCCAACTTCTGGTTGCAGCCAATCTCCTGGCCGTTGTACAACAGTGGCATGCCGTAGATGGTGAACATCAGCGTCGTGAGCGCGTAGCGGTTGTTGCCGTACAGGTCGGTGAGAGACTTGCCGCCGTCGTTGTAGTTCACGTCGTGATTGTTGAGGTAGACCATGCGCGACAGGGGCGCCGACTTGCTGGCGTTGATAAAGCCGGCGCAACGCGACCGCAGGTTCTCGCCGCTGCTGCCGTTGGGACCGTAGGATGCCAATTGCCCCTGGAAGTTCCACGCGTAGTCATAGTCAAAGCCCGCGTTGAGCAGCCGCTTGGCGTCCTGCACGATGTCGGTCTCGCCCAGAAACCACACTGTCTTGCCCTGCTTGTAATTCTTGATGAGCGGGATGGCGGTTTGCCAGTAGCTCGTGGGTATGGCGGCGCTTGAGATGTAGTCGCAGCGGTAACCGTCCACGTCGGCCTGGTCTATCCAGTACTTGAGACAGTCGTTCATGGCGTTGCACAGGTCGGCGTTGTTGTAGTTGAGCTGGTACACGTCGCTGTAGTTGTTGGGATGGACAATCGAGTTGCCGTTCTTGACATAGTACTCGGGGTGCTCACTCACCCAGCGCGCGTTGGTGGCAGTGTGGTTGGGCACCCAGTCCAGCCACACCTGCATGCCCAGTGTGTGGGCGCGTGCCACGAAGCTCTTCAGGTCGGCAACTGTGCCGTACTTGGGGTTGACTGCCTGGAAGTCGGTCGCGGCGTATGGGCTATTGATGCCGCCTCCGCGCGGATAGATGGGCATGAGCCACACGATGTCAATGCCTAGTGTCTTGAGCTCGGGCAGTCGTGCCTGCGCCGCCTGCAGCGTGCCTGCCGTGGTGAACGAGCCCACGTTCATCTCGTAGATTACGCGGTTCTTGTCGCTCAACGGGTCGGTGTCGTCAATCGAGACTGCAGGGCCCGCATCGGTGCCGGTGAGGATGTAGTCAAGCACGGCATTGACATCGCCCACGTTGACCATGCCATCCATGTTGACATCTTGGGGCGCGGCGGTGGCCGCGCCAAGTGCTACCGCGGCAAGTGCCGCAATCAGTAGTAGTGTCCGTTTCATTAACGTTTGAATTTTGATTATGTGGTTAAAGTATATATTCGCATAATTCGCACAGGCGCTTCAGCGCCCCAATTCGCCTAATTACTCGCGTCTATTTTCGTCTATTTCCGTCTATCATTCGAACTTATTCGTCTTCATTCGGACATCATTTGTCTTCATTCGAATTATATTCTGTAAATCTCTGTAACTTATTCTGTAAGCCTCTGTAACTTCCAGTCGGTGATGGTGCGGCGCACGGGGTCGACGAGCACTCCAACCTTGACCTTGGGACGCGGGTCGTTCCAGTAGGGAATGAGGTAGTTCTTCTCGTCAATCTGGGCGAGGGCGTCGTCAACGGTGCCATTGCCGTCAAGCTTTAGCTCGAGCACATAGACTGTCGTCTTGGACTTCATCACCACGTCGCAGCGGCCGG
>CAMHDX010000227.1 GCA_946183895.1 uncultured Porphyromonadaceae bacterium
GTCAACAGTCATGCCGTTGGGGTTGGGACGGTCAAGCACGACGACATCCTTGCCCTCGCGCGCGCACGCCTCCATGAGCGTAATCATTGTTACATAGTAGGTGTAGTAGCGCAGGCCCACGTCTTGGATATCCACCACCAGCACATCGAACAGCGCCATCGTCTCGGCAGCCGGGCCGGACCGCTTGCCGTCGTACAGCGACGCGATGGGGATGCCCGTGGGCTCGTCTACCCCACTGCTCACGTGCTCGCCCGCATCGGCAGTGCCACGAAAACCATGCTCCGGCGAGAAAATCGTCACCACACGCAAGCCGCAGTGCAGCATCAGGTCCAGCGTGTGAATCGGCTTGCCGCGGTCGTAGCCCACGATGCCGGTCTGGTTGCTGAACAAGGCGATGCGCTTGCCGCGCAGCAAGTCCACATATTTGTCCGGCTGTTGGGCACCGGTCATCACACCCGTGGTGGGATCAAGGGTGCGCTCGGCAGCCATCATCGGCGTCAATGCCGGCATCGAAGCCGCAGCCGTGATTGCAGCCAGCAACACGACCAGAGGCAATAGAATGTAGCGTTTCATTGTTAGGCTCATTGAAGAGAGTGATTAGTGTTTACCACGAATAGCCGTTCTTCTGCAACCAGGTGCGCGCCTCGGTGTTGCCGCCACGCGCCGCCTGCTGGTACCACGTGAGGGCGGCATGGAAGTCGCGCTTCACGCCACGCCCGTTGTCGTAGCACCATGCCAGGCGATATTGAGCGGCAACGTCGCCCTGCTCGGCAGCCTGGCGGTAGTAGTCGGCTGCCTTGGCGGGGTCGGGAGTTACACCCCACCCCTCGTCGTGGCACAATCCCAGGCTATAGAGCGACTGCACGTCGCCGCCTTTAGCCGCCTCCTGATACCACAACACGGCATAATCCGCGTCCTTGGCGATGCCCTCGCCGGTGAGGTAGCAGTTGGCGAGACTGCGCTGAGCGGCGGTGTAGCCTTGCTCGGCAGCTTGACGGAACCACGAGGCCGCCTCCTCGGCATCCTTGTTGACACCGTAGCCGTCCTGATAGCACAGGCCCAGATTATACTGTGCCTCCTCCATGCCCTGCTCGGCAGCCACACGATACCACATGAAGGCCTCCTCGGCGTTCGCCTCGACGCCGATGCCCTTGTCGTAGCACACTCCCAGGTTGTACTGGGCGGCGGCAAGTCCATCGTCAGCGGCGCCACGGTAGAGCTCCAGCGCACGCTCAATGTCGCGTTTGACACCCTTGCCATGCTGATAGCACTGGCCCAGGTTGTTCATGCCACCGGCACACTGTTGCTCGGCTGACGCGGTGTAGAGTGCCACGGCTCGCGCCATATCGCGCTTGACCCCCGTGCCGTTCTCATAGTACACGCCCAGGCGGTATTGCGCCACGGGGTCGCCCTGCTCGGCGGCCTTGTTGTACCACTTGGCGGCCTGCGCCACATCGGCGTCAACACCGATGCCGTTGGCATAGCACTGTCCCAGCAACGACTGCGCCAAGTCCAGACCCTGCTCGGCGGCACGGGTCCACCACTGCACAGCGGTGACCGCGTCGCCGTCGTTGTAGTAGTGGTTGCCCAGGTTGTACTGCGACACCATGTCGCCGGCGGCTGCCGCCTGCTCCAGTGTCATCGCGACAGTGTCGCTCACCGCAGTAGTGTCACCGGCCTCTTGGGCGGCTGCCGGCAGCCACAGGGCGGCAACCAGTAGATAGCACACAACTCTCATGACCGGACTACACAGTGAGGATTTCCTTCTCCTTGGCGGCAAACACCTCGTCAATCTTCTTCATGTACTTGTCATGAAGCTTCTGCACGCGTTCCTCGCCGTCCTTGGCGACGTCCTCGCTCATACCCGCCTTAGTAGCCTTCTTGAGGCCGTCGATGCACTCGCGGCGGGCATTGCGCACGCTCACGCGCGCCTTCTCGGCCTCCGCCTTGCTGTCACGCACCAGTTGCTTGCGGCGGTCCTCGGTAAGCGGCGGAATGTTCAGGCGAATCACCTCGCCGTTGTTCTCGGGCATGATGCCGATGTTGCTGTCGATAATCGCCTTCTCGATCACGCGAATCATGTTACGCTCCCACGGCATGATGGCGATGGTGCGCTGGTCAGGGGTGCTGACGTTGGCGACATTGGAGATGGCGACCTTGCTGCCATAGTACTCCACGCGGATTGAGTCCAGCAGCTTGACATTGGCCTTGCCGGCACGGATGTGGGCGAGCGCATCGTCAAGATACATCACAGCCTCCTCCATGCGGTCGCGCGCGGCATCCAGGAATTCATTAAGTTCGTTCATAATTTATACGGTTTTTAATGGTTATGTGTATTCATTGTGTGTTATTGCGCCATGAAGGCTTCAACATCATCGGCACGATAGGGGATGCGCTCGTCGCTGACGTATTGGCAGCCATCGGCGGTAATCAGGATGTCGTCCTCGATGCGGATGCCGCCAAAGTCCTTCACGACAAAGCCCTCTTGTAGGCGACGTCCCAGTCGCAGCGCCGAGGTGCCGAACTGCTCGCTGGGTTGCACCTCGTCGTCGTAGCCCAGATAGCGCTGGCCCAAGCCCTCCATGTCGTGCACATCAAGGCCCATCATGTGGCCCAAGCCGTGAGGCAGGAACAGGGCATGGGCGCCGGCGGCGACAGCCTCGTCAACGTCACCACGCATCAGACCCAACTCCATGAGACGCCGCGTCATCAGCCGGCACACACTCATGTGCACGTCCAGCCACTTGACACCCGGCCGCGCCACCTCAAGGGCATGGTCGTGACAATCGGCGACGATGTCGTAGATTTCGCGCTGGCGCGACGTGTAATGCCCACTGACGGGCATAGTGCGCGTGTTGTCGCTGCAATAGTTCTCGAGCGTCTCGGCTCCACAGTCACACAGCACCAGCCTGCCCGCCTCGAGCGGGGCGGTGGTGGGTGCGCCGTGCATGATTTCGCCGTGCTGGGTGAAGATAGTCGCGAAGCTCGGCATTGAGCCATGCGAGTAGGCGATGCCGTCGAGCACGCCGGCTATCGACTTCTCGGTCACGCCGGGGCGTATCATCCTCATCGCCGTGGTGTGCATCAGGTAGCCGATGTGGGCGGCGCGGCGCAACTCCTCCACCTCGCCCTCGCTCTTGACGCTGCGCATATTGATGACCGCCATGCGCAGCGGCATTGACACCGCCGCCTCCTGCTCGGCACCCGGGTGCAGACCCAGCAGGTCCATCAGCATCAGCTTGGTGTCAAAGCGATAGGGAGGCAGGAAGTGCACGCGGCGACCCTGCCGGCGCGCCTCACGGCACACGTCGGCCAGCTGCGACAACGGCGCGGTGTGAGCCACTCCGGCACTCGCGGCAAGGGTGGC
>CAMHDX010000228.1 GCA_946183895.1 uncultured Porphyromonadaceae bacterium
TTTTATTTGCAAAATTACTAAAATTGCGCCTAATTGAGTAACTTTGCACTAAATATTATTAATTCGAGAAAGATATGTCAAGAAACCAAGCCGAGCTTGCCGGTGTTCACCACCTGGGCAACAAGGACATCAACTATGAGTTCAGCTACTCGCCCGACATCCTGGAGGCGTTTGTCAACAAGCACCCCGAGAATGACTATCTGGTCACGCTGGAGTGCCCCGAGTTCACGTCGCTATGTCCCGTGACGGGTCAGCCTGACTTTGGCCACATCGTCATCCGGTATATCCCCGGCGAGCTGATGGTGGAGAGCAAGAGCTTGAAGCTGTACCTGTTCAGCTTTCGTAATCACGGTGACTTTCACGAGGATTGCGTCAACATCATCATGAAGGACCTCATCCGGTTGATGAAGCCGCGCTATATCGAGGTGGAGGGCAATTTCAATCCCCGTGGCGGCATCGCTATTGTTCCGTTTGCCAACAGTGGCGACGAGGCGCATCAGCAGTTGGTGCACTCGCGCCTGTTAGCCCAGATGTCCAAAGTGAGATGAAGGACGCAGTGATCATCCTCTCGGGCGGCATGGACTCGGTGACGCTGTTGCACGACCATGCCGACGACATCGCCCTTGCCGTGACGTTTGACTACGGGTCGTTGCAAAACGATCGCGAGCGGCAGTTTGCTGTGCTGCATTGTCAGCGTCTGGGCATACCCCACATCATCATCCCCCTCACGTTCATCAAGCAGTACTTCAAGAGTGCGATGCTGCAAAGTGCCGAGGATATTCCCGACGGGCGCTATGACGACGAGTCGATGAAGAGCACCGTGGTGCCGTTTCGCAACGGCATCATGCTCGCCATCGCGACCGGCATCGCCGAGAGCCACGGGCTGCGCCGCGTGATGATTGCCAATCATGCCGGCGACCATGCCATCTATCCCGATTGTCGCGAGGCATTCATCAATGCCATGAGTGCCGCCACGGCCGCCGGTACGTATGACGGCGTGATTGTTGACGCGCCTTACACGTTGCTGTCAAAGACCGACATCGCGCGGCGGGGCGCGGAGTTGGGCATCAACTACGCCGAGACCTACAGCTGCTACAAGGGCGGCGAGGTGCATTGCGGCACGTGTGGCACTTGTGTCGAGCGGCGTGAGGCAATGCGCGATGCCGGCATTGAGGACCCCACGCAATATCTGTCCACGCTCGACTGAGCCGCCTGAGCGTATTCAAGCTTAATTTCAAGAGATTATAGTTGGCACATTCAGCGTTCGCTGATTTTGGGTAGCCTGGAGTAGGCGAGCGCTATTGCTCGTAGTGCTGGAACAGGAAATCGTTGTAGGGATAGCGCTCGGCGTGGATTTCGCGCGCCTTGTCGTAGAGCATGGCGCGCAGAGCTTCCATGCCGGCTCCGGTCTTTGCCGAGACGAACACGCAGTTGCCACTCAGCCGTGCCATCCATGTGTCTTGCAGCTCCTCCAACGGAATGTTTTCGCGGCGGCGCGGTGTCAGGTCGTCCTCGTCCTTGGGCACGCAGGTGAACCGGTCCACCTTGTTGAACACCATGATGACCGGCTTGCCAGCCGCGTCACACACATCTTGCAGCGTGCGTGTCACCACATCAATTTGCTCCTCAAACTGCGGGTGACTGATGTCAACGACATGGATGAGCAGGTCGCTGTCGCGCACCTCGTCGAGCGTAGTCTTGAAGGAGTCGACAAGGTGGGTGGGTAGCTTGCGGATAAAGCCGACGGTATCGGTGAGCAAGAACGGCAGGTTGTCAATGACGACCTTGCGCACCGTCGTGTCGAGCGTGGCAAAGAGGCGGTCCTCGGCAAACACATCGCTCTTGCTCAGCACGTTCATCAGCGTGGACTTGCCCACGTTGGTGTATCCCACCAGCGCCACGCGGGTGAGGCGACCTCGGTTCTTGCGCTGGATGATTTTCTGCTTATCCCAGTCGGCAAGGCGCTGCTTGAGCAGCGAGATCTTTTGCTTGATGATGCGGCGGTCGGTCTCGATTTGCGCCTCGCCCGGTCCGCGCATACCTATGCCGCCACGCTGGCGCTCCAGGTGGGTCCACATGCCCGCCAGGCGCGGTAGCAGGTACTGGTATTGCGCCAGCTCCACCTGCATCTTGGCATTAGCGGTCTGGGCGCGCTTGGCAAAGATGTCGAGGATGAGCGTGGTGCGGTCCAGCACCTTGACCTTGACCTCGCGCTCAATGTTGGCTATCTGTTTGGGTGTGAGGTCGTCATCAAAGATCACCAGGCCAATGTCATTAGCCTCGACATACTCGGCAATCTCCTGCAGCTTGCCGCTGCCCACATAGGTTGCCCGGTTGGGCGCGTCAATGCGTTGCAGGAAGACCTTCTCGGCCACAGCGCCGGCTGTGGTGGCGAGGAATTTGAGTTCGTCGAGGTATTCGCGCGTCTTGGCCTCGTCTTGAGTTGCCGTTATCAGGCCCACAAGCACGGCGCGTTCCTCCACGAGCTCGCTGACGGCGCGCTTGCTATCGTCTATCAGTCCCATTATTAGTCACGTATAGATTAAATAAAGTAAAAACAATAGTGATTAGAGAGCCGTCGTTGTGCATCAGCCACTCTAACCACCAGTTATATATCCACAATCAGCCACCGTGTGCCGCATGACGCGCCACCGGAGTGTAGCCGATTGTCACTTCTTCTCCACCTTGGTGTAGCGCTTGTTCAGGCCCTCGATAACCTCGGCGGTGACGTCATACTTCTCGTCGATAAACACAGTGGCGCTCTTGCGCAGCACCATGTCGTAGCCCTTGGAGCGTGCGTACTCCTTCATGAAGTTGGATATTGAGTCCTGCAGCTGAATTTGGCTCTGGGCGAGCTCGCTCTCGATGCTTTGTTGCAGTCCGGCGAGGTAGGTCTGCGCGTCGTTTTGCATCTTCTGCAGCTTGGCGGCATCAGCGTTATAACTCTCCTCGGTCAGGTAGCCATTATTACGCGCTTTGTTTTGCATCTCGGTGCCGAACTTGTTGATTTGATTGGCTCGCTGAGTTTGGGCGGCGTCAAACTGGTTTTGACGGCGCAGCATTGCCTCATTGATATCCTTGGCGAGGTTGTAGTTATTCATAATGGAATCCTCGTCGATGTAGCGGATAGTGAGCTGCGACACGGTGTCGCCCGCGGGGGCTGCTGCAGCCGGAGCCTTGGCGGGCTTGGTGTTACATGATGTTGCAACCAGCAGCAATGCCGCCACACTTGCTAAATGTCTAATGACCTTCATTGTGATTTGTCTTGAACAATATTCTATTTAAGAGTTATAAAATTCACTATCGCGCGCACAGGTGATGCCACGTCGCCT
>CAMHDX010000229.1 GCA_946183895.1 uncultured Porphyromonadaceae bacterium
GGTGCCCAATATTGTGCCGTCGCTCTTGGTCACCGACACCACATCGCCTGCGGTGATGCCGCTGTCAATGTGGCTTATCGCGCCCGAGAATACCCACGGATGAAACCGCAGCAGGGATTCTTCACGACCTTTGTGCAGTTGAATCTTCTTATATGCCATCGCAGTGTATTATTTAATCAAGAAACGATAAATGTCATTGCCGTTGGCCCACACCAGCAGCGCGAGCAACAGGAACATGCCAACCCATTGGGCATACTCAAGGAACTTGTCGCTGGGCTTGATCTTGCCGAACGACAGCAACTCAACCAGCAAGAACAGTACATGGCCGCCATCCAGCGCGGGAATGGGCAGGATGTTCATCACCGCGAGGATTAACGACAACAGCGCTGTGATGTTCCAGAATTCAACCCAGTTGAACGTGTCTGGGAAGATGCTTCCGATGGTGCCGAATCCGCCCACACTCTTGGCGCCCTGCGGTGTGAAGATGTACTTGAGCTGCTTCACATAGTTGATCATCGTGGTCCAGCCCAGCGTGATGCCGCGAGGTATCGCCTCAAGCAGCGAGTATTCCTTTTTGGTAACATTATAGACCTTCTCGGGCGACAGCAAGCCTATGCCGAGTTTGCCGTCCTCGTCGATGTGCGCAACCAGACTGTCAACCTTGCCGTCGCGCTCATACCGCACCATCGCGTCTTGCCCCTTGACATTGTTCAGGGCTGCGGTCAGCTCTTCAAAAGCCGGTGTGGGCACGCCAGCGACAGCGGTGACATGGTCCCCAACCTGCAGACCCGCCTTCTCGGCGCCCATGCCGGGTGACAATTGACCGATGTACACCGGCAGTCGATAGGTCATGAAGATATCGCCCGCCTCAATGTCCTTGTTGACACGTAGCAGGAAGTCGTCGGGCAAGGTGATGGTTACGGTGTCGGCATGGTTGCGCAACACTGTCACTTGTTTCGCCATCAGGATGTTGCTTAGACTTTCGCCGCTCAGGTAGGTCAGAGCCTCGCCATCGGCGCTGAGCATGATGTCGCCGTCTTGAAATCCAGCCTGCAGGGCCGTGGGGCCAAACCTCATGCCCTCAACAGCGTCGCTGTAGTTGACAAATGCCTCGCCCTGGGTGTAGACGATGCCGGCGTAAATGACCAGTGCGGTGAGAAAGTTGAAGAACACACCTCCCACCATGATTAGCAATCGCTGCCATGCCGGCTTGCTGCGAAACTCCCACGGCTTGGCGGGGCGTTTCATCGCCTCCAGGTCCATTGACTCGTCAATCATGCCGCTCATCTGGCAATAGCCGCCCAGCGGTAACCAGCCGATGCCATAGGTTGTCGCGCGCCAACTTTGCTTTTCCTTCACCTCCTCGGGGGTGGGCTCGTCGGTGCTTGCCGGTGCCGGCTCATCGCCCTCGTTGGGCACCAGGAATTCCACCTTGTGCTTTGAGGGTTTCCAACGCATAATCTGGAAGCGCGGATGGAAAAACAGGTAGAACCGCTCTACCCACACATGAAACAGGCGTGCAAATGAAAAATGACCAAACTCGTGAATGAAAACAAGAAGTCCAAGTGATAATAACAGTAGAATTAACTTTACCCAAAAAGGTGACATATCTGTAGATAGTTGGTTTTGAAGTAGTGTACGTTGTTAGTTCGTCGCGTGTCAGCACAGTGTCGCGGCAAACGTGCGCGCCTCGTCGTTGGTGGCGACATAGTCGTCGTAGGTGGGCGTGGACACGTTGGCGATGTGCTCCATCGTGGTGTGTATGATGCGGTAGATGTCGTTGAAGCCGATTGCGCCCTTGAGGAACGCGGCGACCGCCACCTCGTTGGCGGCATTCATCACACAGGGCATTGTGCCGCCCTGGTTCGCCGCCTCGTATGCCGCGTCAATCAGGGGAAACTTGGCGCGGTCAGGCGCCTCGAACGTCAAGTTGGCGAAGTCGCTTAACGTCATGTGGTGCTCAGTTGTGGCGAGCCTGCCGTGGGGCATGCCCAGCGCGTAGCGGATGGGCAGGTGCATGTCGGGCAGTCCCAGCTGTGCCTTGATTGACCCGTCAACAAATTCTACCATCGAGTGGACGATGGACTGGGGGTGGACCACAATCTCAATGTCCTTGGGCTCGATGCCGAACAACCAGCGGGCCTCAATCATCTCGAACCCCTTGTTCATCATCGTCGCGCTGTCAATTGTGATTTTGGCGCCCATTGCCCAGTTGGGATGCTTCAACGCGTCGGCGGCTGTCTTGTCGGCTAATTGCTCGATGGGCGTCGTGCGGAACGGACCGCCACTGGCGGTGAGCCAAAATCGCTTGATGTCTTCGTGACGTTCGCCCACCAGACATTGATAGAACGCGCCATGCTCGCTATCCACGGGGTAGATAACGCTATGGCTGGTGCGCAACATCTGCGTTATCAACTCGCCGGCGACAACCAGTGTCTCCTTGTTGGCAAGGGCGATTGTCTTGCCCGACCGGATGGCGCTGATAGTGGGAGCGAGGCCGCTGTAGCCCACCATGGCGGTTACCACCGTGTCGACCTCGTCAAGGGAGACTGCGTCAACAATCGCCTGCGCGCCGCTCGCCACGGCGATGTCTTGCCCTTGGAGCGCTGTCCGCACCTTGTCGTACAGGTCCTCGCGGGCAATGATAACCAGCGCCGGCTTGAAACGCAGGGCCTGCTCGATGAGCAGGTCGGCACTGCTGTTGGCAACTAAGATGTAGGCCCTGAACAAGGCGGGATATTCGGCAATGATGTCAAGAGTCTGCTGCCCGATTGAGCCTGTGCTACCCAGGACGGCAATATTGCGTATCGGCTTTGATGTCATTATGTTTAACTCTTTATAGGTCTAAACTGAAACTATCGGCGTCGTGCCACACGGGAAACTTTTCGCGAAATGCCTGCAGGGCGGCAGGGGAGAGGTCGGCGGATATAATCGGTGAGCCCAAGCGCTCGCCCATCACCTTGCCGCGATAGTCAAGCACTACCGATGTGCCCTCGCCGTAGTCCAATCCGTCGGGCGCGGTGCCGCAACGATTCACTCCGCACACGTAGCATTCGTTCTCTATCGCCCGTGCCGTCAGCAGGGTTCGCCATGCCGTGGTGCGCGCTATGGGCCAGTTGGCGACAACAAGTAGCACATCGTACTCGTTGCCACGATTGCGGCAAAACACCGGGAAGCGCAAGTCGTAGCACACAATCAGCTTGAAGTTGATGCCGCGATAACGCACGATGGGCGCCGCAGTTGTGCCGGCATTGAACACCTTGTCCTCGCCACCGGGACCGAACAAGTGATACTTGTCGTAGAACACATCGTCGCCGTTAGGCTCGATG
>CAMHDX010000230.1 GCA_946183895.1 uncultured Porphyromonadaceae bacterium
ACTTTCTTTGCTAACCTACATTGCATTTTGATACCCTCCATTGCCCCATTGCTCCATTGCGGCACACCCGCATGCCTCGCAACGATAAAAAAAGTGGCGCGTTTCACAACGAGCCACCCCTTAGGAAAAATAGTATGAATAAAAATGAGGTCAATATTAATGGCGAGCACCGTGGCTCGCGGTGACGACCGCCGCCGGTCGTGGAAAGTCTTATTAAGCGACATCGGCTTATCGCTCTGCACCGGTCACTTCGGGCCGGGCTATATAGCCTTGTCGATGTCCAACTCCCATCGGATGATACGCATGACGCGGAAGACCGTGGAAGACCTTAATCAAGCGGTTTGTTGCTAAATTTTCCATATTAAAACCATTTAAATTAATAAACCAACGGAACTTGTCCGTAATCTTTTTCACCTCGCACCATGCCGCGGGCAGGACCCGATGACATGACGCATCACTTCATGATAGCAAAAACCATTCCAATGTAAAAGAACTCTGACTGATTGTCACACACAATGGCGTAACAAATTGTAGTGCAAAGGTAAGTGATTTTTTTTAACTGACAAAATTTTTTGTGATTTTTCGTGATTTTATCCAACTTAAGGGAAAAAAGTTACAACAAATCGGCGATTAGCTTCAACCAAAACCCGCAGGACCATAAAAAACGATTCTCACCCCGATAAAGCGGATGAGAATCGTTATTTCCATTTGAGCACCCTCAAGTGAGGGGGGCTATCGGTTTGCTTGCCGACCATCGTATGGCGATGTCACGGCAACGTCGTTGCTCATTAGAGCAGGGTGATCTCGAGGTCAGCCTCGGTCTCAACGATGTTGATCTTGCCCTCACGAGCGAGCCAACCAAGAGCAGCGTAAAGCTCGTTGACCTTGAGTTTGGTGGCCTTCTTGATAGCCTTCAATGCTACGGTGGCGTTAGCCTCATTCAGCACATTCCACACGAGACCTGCCCAAGTTCCAATAATTTCTACGTTCATAAAACCTTAATTTTAAAACCTTAATAAAACAATCATTTTCTAAATCCGCGACAAAAGTAGTATAATCTTTGAAATTATACAAATTTTGTTGCGAAAAAGTTGCAATTCGCAACATTTTCGCAACAAAATGTTCACATCGGCTATGGATTTCGCTCTTACTTAGCGGTCCATGTCGTCGTTATCGATATCGCTGTTTTGCAGCTCGCGCTCGGCACCCTCACGATAGTCGCTGATGTCCCATTCGCCGTCCTCAAAGAAGACCAAGTCCTGGCGCAAGCAGCCGCTCGTAGCGGTGAAGATTGCAATCAACACTACCACTCGAGTGAGCCAGTTGTTAAGTAGTCGTTTCATCGTTTTAAAAATATCTTGAATTGTTCAGTTAAATCGCTCGAGGCATTACGTTTGGCAAAGTTAATAAAAAAGAAATAAAAATCGGTCCTTCTCACCATTTTTTTATCGTCCAACCCCGATATCGGCCGCTCTCCCCCACTCTAAATGATGAAGGCGCGGATATAATTGCCGGTCGCCTCGTCGCGAAATCCGTAAAAGTCCGGCTCATCAAGCAGCTCAATGCCCTTGAGGTTCAACGGCAACTGCTCGCGCACGCGCCGGCACAGCTCCTCAAACTTGGCGTGAGCCTGCTCGGGGTCGTCAATGCGGAACGTGTCGCTGCCACGCTCGCCGTCGAGAAAATAGTCAAACGTAACTGTCATAGTAGCTTATATTAATCAGGGGTCGCCCCGTCAGGCACGCCCCCTGATTAAGTTATTTTCTATATATTCATGCCACTCGTGCGCGGCATCACAGTCCCGGGAAGTTAACTTCGCTCAAGCGACTCAACTCGGTGTAGAAGCAGCTCACGATGCCGATAAACACGATGCCAAGCGAGCACAACACCAGAGCGATGCGCTCGGTGCAGGCGCACTTGAACGCCGGCACCGCACAGTCGTCTTGACTGATAAACATCGCCTTGACCACCAGCAGGTAGTAGTACAGCGAGATAATCGTGTTGAGCAAGGCGATAAACACCAGCACATAGATGGCGACACTGCCCTGCTGGCACGCGCCCACAAAGATGAAGAACTTGCTGAAGAAGCCCGCAAACGGCGGAATGCCACCCAGCGAGAACATCGCCAGCATCATCGTGAACGCCAACCACGGATTAGTCTTGAACAGGCCGTTGTAGTCGGCAATCGTCGTCTTGCCGCTCACACGCTCAACCGCCGCAATCACGCCAAAGGCAGCCAGGTTGCTGAAGATGTACACCAGCACGTAGTACATCAGCGACGCCATGCCAACGGCATTGGCGGCAATCACGCCCAGCATGATGTAGCCCGCCTGAGAGATTGACGAGAACGCCAAGAAGCGCTTGAGGTTGTGCTGGCGCATGGCAAACAGGTTGCCAATGGTTATGGTCAGGATAATCAAGGCGTAAAGCATCCACTGCCACACCGCGTCGTAGGCCGCACCAAACACCTGGACCAGGATAATCAAGAACGAGAATGCAGCCGCGCCTTTGCTGATTACCGACAAGTAGGCAGTCACAGCGGTGGGAGCACCCTGATAGACATCGGCGGTCCACAGGTGGAACGGCACCAGCGACAGCTTGAAGCCCACACCCGCGATTACAAAGGCGAGTGCCACAACGAGCAGCGCGCTGGGCTTGACTGCAAGCGACATCGCGATCTCGTTGAAGTAGAGCGTGCCGCTCAAACCGTACACAAACGACAGACCCATCAGGAAGATGGCGCTCGAGAAGATGGCAGTGAAGATATACTTGGCTGCAGCCTCATGGCTCTCATAGTAGCGTTTCTCAAACGCGGCGAGGGCGGCGATGGGCAGCGAGGCCGTCTCCAACCCGATGACAAACAGCAAGAAATGACGCGCGCTCACCATCAGGTACATGCCAAACAACGTGAGCAAAATCAACTCGTAGAACTCGCCGCGACGCACGCTGACAAACTCATCGTTAGTCCACCGCGCCGCCTGCAGCAAGACGATGAATGTGCCGACAGCCAAAATTGCCTTGATCGCCCACGTGGCACCATTGGTCTCGAACATGCCGCCAAACGCCGTGCCCTCCACACAGCAGGGGAACAACGACAAAATGGCATACACACCAAACACGATGGCAGTGAACACCGGCAGATGGCGGCCGGCGCGCTCGGGCATAAACGTGTCATACAAGAACACCAGCAAGAACACGGCCAACAGGCCAATCTCTTGAGGCATCATTAAGAATTGTGAATAATCCATATCACTAAATTCGTTATAGGGGTTAGAGACCTGCGGCGGCGTTCAAT
>CAMHDX010000231.1 GCA_946183895.1 uncultured Porphyromonadaceae bacterium
GGTGCCTCGCCCAGCTCGGAGAAATAGCGCGTCTTCACCTTGTAGAGGGCGTGAGCCTCGTCGTCAGTGACTTGCTTGCCGGCACCCTCGCGAAACTTCAGCTTGATGGTGTCCACGCCGGTCATGCCCTCGTAGAGGTAGAACTCGTCGCGTGTGCAGCGAATTCCATTCTTCTTCATCAGTTTGACCCATGCGCGGGTGTGATTCTTCATTGAATCGTAGAGCACACCATCCATGTCGATGAGTGCTGTGGTCACGTTGAGCGACTTGGCGCCGCTGTACTTCTTGTAGCCTTCGATGGCTTGTTGAATTGTCATTATTTATTGTTGTTTTTTGTTTGTTTTTTACTGATTAATATAAGTTCGTTTGGTCCTCAACGAGGCCCTGTGGCTCATTGCTTGCCGGGCGAGGCGCCGTGCGGTCGCACTGTGACATGGAAGCATCCCGATTTGTGCTCATAGATTGCGTAACAGCGTCCTTGCTCACGCATAGAGTAGATTATCTCGGCAAGGGTGTTCTTCATGTCCTCGAGGTTGGCGACCCGCATGGTGTCGCGACAGTCAAACCGGCTCCAGCTCACGTCAAAGGTGGTGCCGTAGCGGTGGCATGACTGCTCGGTGGCGGCTCGATTGCGGCGCACCAGGCGCGCCACGCTGTAGTCGCTGCGCGTCAGGCTGGTAACGCGTAGCCGGTAGTCACACCCGCTGCGTGCCTTCACCGTGTCGCACCACGCCCGGCTGATGTCGGCGAGCAACTGTGCCGCCTCGGGAATGAGGTAGGGCATGGACATCCAGAGCGAGTCGACCACATAGTGCGGGCAGGAATAGACGGGCACGATGGGACGCTTAAGGTTATAGGCGCCGCGCAGGTCCTCGATGGGGGCGAAGCCCAATTCCCGTGCCGCCGTGAGCTGCAGGTCGTTGGTGTCACAAAAGATTTCGCGCAACCTGCCCGGTGGCACGCGTGTGGCAAATCGCACCACATTGTCGCTCTCCGGATTGATGTGTGGCTCGCCGTTGTCGGCGGGCAGTGGGGTGTATGCCACCACGGAGTCTCGCGTCGCCGATGATTGCTCATGGTCGGCGTGGCTGCAGCCGCACCTGACGATGAGCGCGATCAATGCGATGACAACTAGTGCCGTGATGGCAACGCGGTCTTTTCTTAATCGGCGTTTACGCATCACA
The DNA here is from genome assembly GCA_946183895.1 of uncultured Porphyromonadaceae bacterium. Lineage (GTDB taxonomy): Bacteria > Bacteroidota > Bacteroidia > Bacteroidales > Muribaculaceae > Sodaliphilus. The sequence goes on from CAMHDX010000231.1 coordinate 1,185, forward strand.
GGGTTCAGTGTCCAATGGTTTGGACATAGAGTAGCAGCTCGTTGGCTGGCAACTTAAGCGCGTCGCTCAGTGCCTTGTCGTTCAACATAGCGCGCACCACGGTCTTCAGACCGGCTTGAGCGCAGTACAAGTAGATGTTCTGCGATGCGGCGCCGGTGGTGTAAGCCTGGAACTCGGTGCGTGCCTGCTTGTCGGTGTCAACCACGAGCGCGATGTTGAGCGGAGCTGTCTTGGCAAAGTCCTGACGACCCACAACCTCGGTGAAGTCACCGGTGTTGACCACGGTCAAGGTGTTGTCCTCGGGGTTGAACCGGCTGACCTGGGTGGGGGTGATGACATATAGCACCAGTTCTTGCCGATTCATCGCGGTGGCGACGGTGTGTTTGCCGTCGTGCGTGATGCCCCACGCCGCCCACAGGATGTTGCTCAAGTCTTGGCGGCTCACCGCCTCGTTGGGGTTGATGTCACGCTGTGACTTGCGCGCCGCCATCACTTCCATTAACGGGGCACCGCCGGTGGTTTGAGGCGCCGGAAGCACCTCAGCGTTGACTGCCATGTTGCTTGCAATTAATGTGGCTATTGCCACGAGTGTTTTAAGTTTCATTGATGTTACATTTAATTGTATTGCAAAAATACAAAATTTCTCTCAATTATCGATAAGGAATCGTTTTAAAGTTGTATTTTTGTAGACTAAACTATTCATTTGCATCAACGATGTTGAAGTTATTGTTCTTGTGCATGGGCAACATCTGCCGCTCGCCGGCGGCTCAGGCCATCATGCAGCGCATGGTTGACGAGCGCGGATTGTGCGATGAGTTTGTCATCGACAGTGCCGGCACGATTGACTATCATGAGGGCGAGTTGCCGGACCATCGCATGTTGGCGGCGTTGCGTCGTCACGGCTACTCGTCAGCCCATCGTAGCCGTCCGTTTGACCCTGCTCGCGATTTTGCGGGCTTTGACCTGATTGTCGCCATGGATGCCGCCAACGCCCGCTGGCTCGCGTCACATTGCCCCGACGAGGGGTATGCCAAGCATGTCATCATGATGGGCGACTACCTGACCGGCAAGCATCGCGGGCGGGTATTCACTGTCGTGCCTGACCCGTATTACGGCACCGCCGATGACTTTGAGCTCACCATCGAGTTGCTTGAGGACGCCTGCGAGTCGTTATTAAGTGCAATATTAAAAAAGACCGTTAGAATTTCAAGTTTCTTATTGTGTGCAACCATCGCTATGAGCGCCATCGCGTCGCCGCTCAAGGCGGTGTGGCACATGGGCACTAATGGCGCTCGTGCTGGGTGGTACAGTTCGCGCTTTGTTCTCACCAATGTTGCGCCGGACACGTTGCGCGCAGCCGACTGGACCTTCTACTTCAACCAGTTTTCGCGCCGAGTGGAGTTGCCGACTAATTGTCCGGTAGATATTAAAGAGGTGTCGACAACCTATTATCAGGTCACGCCGCGTAGCACCTGCCGCAACCTGGCACCGGGCGACACTCTGGTGGTGGACATGCTCATGCGCGGCACGATGCTCAATATCAGTTACTCGCCCATGGGCGGCCATGTGGTGATGAACAAGACCGGCGAGGTATTGCCCGTCAAGATTGAGGTCGCTCCGCTTGAGAAGCCCGGGCAGTGGCAAAACCGCCCCAATGACTATCCTGACGGCAACCGCGTGTACGACTTCAACGCGACAATCAACGCGGTCAACGATGCCTATACCGCCAACGATTATGACATCTTCCCCACGCCCAAGCAGGTTGTGATGGGCAGCGGCTACACGACTCTGGGTGGTCTGGTCAAGGTCAAGGCGGGGTGGTTGCTGGGCGGTAAGGATGCCAAGAAGGCGGCGAGCTTGCTCAAGATCGAATTATTGGCACGCGGCATCTACAGCGCCGGCGGTGGCAACACGACAATTAAGGTGAAAATCAACAAGAGCCTGAGCGAGAATCCCGAGTACTATACATTGAGTGTCAACGACGGCAAGATTGAGATTACCGGAGCCGCGCTCGCCGGAGCGCAAAACGGCGTGAAGACGCTGATTGCCGCTATTGACCATTGCCGCGGCGGCAAACTGCAAAATGCCGAGGTGGTTGACTGGCC
>CAMHDX010000232.1 GCA_946183895.1 uncultured Porphyromonadaceae bacterium
AGCGACACGCTGCGCAAGGCGATGGGCAAGAAGCAGATCGCCAAGATGAACGAGCTGGAAGACCTGTTCTACAAGGGCGGCGAGCAACGCGGTCATGACCATGCGGTGCTGAACAAGATCTGGGAGGACTGGAAGCGCTTTGCCTCCTACGCCTTCAACAAGAGCCACGCCACGTGCTATAGTTGGGTCGCCTATCAGACCGCCTACCTCAAGGCTAACTACCCGAGCGAGTACATGGCAGCCGTGCTGAGCCGCAACCTCAATGACATCACCAAGCTCACCAAGTTCATGGACGAGTGCAAGTCAATGGGCATCAAGGTGCTCGGTCCCGACATTAACGAGAGCCGCAGCAACTTCGCGGCGACAGCGTCGGGCGACATCCGTTTCGGCCTGGCAGGCATCAGCGGTGTGGGCGAGGGTGCTGTTGAGGCTATTATCGCCGAGCGTGAGAAGGGCGGAGCCTTCAAGGACATCTTTGACTTTGTGCAGCGCGTGCCGTCACGCACGTGCAACCGCAAGATGCTCGAAGCCTTTGCGGCCGCCGGCGCGTTTGATAGCTTCACCGAGGTCAGGCGTGAGGACTTCTTCGCGCTCGATGACCGCGGCACTGTCTTCAGCGAGGTGCTCATTCGCTTTGGCCAGGATTATCAGGCGAGCAAGGCGTCAATGCAGAATTCGCTCTTCGGCGGATTTGAGGATCTGGACGTCGCCACTCCCGAGATTCCCAGGGGCGAGCGCTGGAACGACATGGAGCGCCTGGACCGTGAACGCAAGTTGGTCGGCATCTACCTCTCGGCACATCCGCTTGACCGGTACTACACCGAGGTCAATTATGGCTGCAACACTCCTCTGAGCGAGCTCGCCGACAAGGCGGGCGATGAGCAGGAGCTCACCATGGCGGGCCTGGTGGTCGATTATCAAATCAAGACGGGGCAAAAGGGCGATCAGTTCGGCATCCTCAAGGTGGAGGATTACTCCGGCACGCACGAGTTCAGACTGTTCAGGCAAAAGTTTGTCGACTTCGGCAAATACGGCCAACCGGGACTGGCGATATATATCCACGGGCGTTATCAAAAGAACCGTTATAACGATAATGTACAGTTCAACATCGAGGATATCCAGTTGCTCGAAAACATCAAGGGTAAGCTGATTCACAACATCTTGATTTACTTGAACGACAGCGACTTTGACAAAGCCGGACTCCTCAGTGACGCCATCCGCGGCGAGAGCGACAAGGGCGTGGACCTGTACTTCCGTGTGCTTGACACCGCCAACGGCCGCCATGTGGACTTGCGCAGCGAGAAGTATAAATTCCCTGTCAACAAGCAGATGATTGAATTGCTCGAAGAGTTGCAACTTGACTTCAGGGTAAACGCATTCAAATAACAATTATTCCAACGCGAGATGAACAATAAGGACTTAATAACAAAAATTGCAAGCAAATTGCAGCGCGACCCTGCCGACGTGCAGAAGTTGCTTGACGCAACGGTGATGGTCATCAACCGTCAGGCATGCGAGCTCAACGATGTGTGCATACCGGGGTTCGGCAATTTCGAGACCCGCATGGTCCCCGAGGCTGTCGTCCAACACGAGGACGGCACGCGGTCGTTGATGCCGCCGTATGTCGGAACAAACTTTAAGTACAGCACATTGCTTACCCGCCGTGTGCGTTTCCACCCCACTACTCGTCGCTCATGAACGCTAAACAAAACAAAATCACCCTGCCTCAACTCATTCGTCTCGTGGCTGAGGCAACCGGCACTACCGACCGCGTGAGCGAGTTGTTCCTCAGCGAGTTGTTTGTCACCATCTCCCAAGCCCTGGTAGATGAGGACACCGTGACCATCGATGGTCTGGGCACGTTCAAGACCGTCACCGAGGAGCGCCCCGGCGGCAAAACCAGGAGCAATCCTGTGTTCATTATCGCTAAGGAATTTGCCGATAAAGTCAACGAGCCATTTGCGGCATTCACGGCTGTCGCGCTAAGCGAGGACCTTGATGCCGACACGCTCAATGGCGAGATCGATGCGCCAACCGAGCCTGCGCAGCCCACCGAGCTTGTACCTCCCACCTTTAAAGGCGGCGCCGACAACCCTGAGGTTGAGGCAACGCCTCAGATTGCCGATGTCAACGAGCCCGAGCCGCAACCCGAACCGCAGCCCGAACCGCAGCCCGTATCGCAGCCCGAGCCTGTCGCGGAGGTTTCCCTGCCGGACGATGCGCCTCAAGTGACGCCTCCGCCTATGCCTGCAGCTGTTGCCGACACCACCGATGCGGAAGTCACATCAACACCTGCCGACGCTGAAGGCGATAACACTACCCCACCGCCTGTGTCGCCAGTCCTTGCAGCCGAGCCGACGATTGAGCGCAGTGATGAGAGCGATGAGCTGTCCGACGAGCCGCCGACACAGTTTGGAGCGCGTTTTTGGCAAGGATTTGTGGCGGGTTGTATTACCACCGCGATAGTCGCCGCGATATGCTTCGCCATGATGGGCAATCGTGGGACCGACCATGTTGCGCCACCTGTCGCCTCTAACGATACGGTGAGTGCCGCAAGCGATTCGGTTAATGCCGCTACCGATAGTGTCACCACTACCCCACAGCCGGCTGCCGAGCCTGCACAACCGGTGGTCACCGAAGTGGCGACATCCACGATGTACTTGACGCGCATGGCGGCTAAACACTACGGCAAGCAGGACTTCTGGGTATATATCTACGAGGAGAACAAGGCCCTCATTGATGACCCCAACAATGTCACTCCTGGCACGGTGCTGGTGATTCCTCCCCGCGAGAAGTACGGCATCAATCCCGATGACCCGCAAAGTGTGCGTGCCGCGCGCAACTTGCAATACCGCATCCTGTCGGCGCAGCAATAACATTCACTACTCTATATGGACCAACGCATTAAACAGTACGACAACATCATCATCGGCATTGACCCCGGCACCAACGTGATGGGCTACGGCTTGATTGGCGTGAAAGGCAAGTCAACCATTGAGCTCATAGCGATGGGTGTTATCAAGCTGAACCGCATGGATGACCACTACATGCGCCTGCGGCGCATCTTTGAGCGCATCAGCGGCCTGGTGAGTGAGTTCCTGCCCGACGAGATGGCGCTGGAGGCTCCCTTTTACGGCAAGAACGTCCAGTCAATGTTGAAGCTTGGTCGCGCCCAAGGTGTCGCGATGGCGGCTGCTCTGACCCACGACATCCCAATCGCCGAGTACGAGCCGCGCAAGGTGAAGATGGCAATCACCGGCAACGGCGCCGCCAGCAAGCAGCAGGTG
>CAMHDX010000233.1 GCA_946183895.1 uncultured Porphyromonadaceae bacterium
CTCCATGTATTCGATCAGTGAGTTGCCCGGAAAGTGGCGCGTGCCGTTAAAGCACATGTGCTCAAGGAAGTGGGCGAGTCCTCGCTGGCTCTCCAATTCCTGCATCGAGCCCACGCGCTGGGCGATGAAGAAGTCGGCGTGATGCTCAGGGTAGTCGTTGTGACGCACGTAGTACGTTAGGCCGTTGGCAAGGGTGCCGGTGCGCAAGTCAGGGTCAACGGGAATAGACTTGTAAAGCACAGCGGGCACTCCGGCTGCATGCATGGCGGTTGCGGCAAGTGCCACAATCATTAATGACAGAATTCGTTTCATATAGTTGTATTAATTGTTATCAGATTGGTTAGAATATCACACCCAGCGAGACGCTCACGATGTCGCGATGAGTGTTCTTGTAGAACTCGTGGTTATAGCTCACCGTGCCTTGCAGGGCTATGGTGCCCGCCTTGTTCACCGCATGAGTGTGTCCGGCGCTAACACCGATTGCGCCATGATGATTGGCAAGGTTGGCGTGCTTGTCCTCAATTATTTCGGGTTTGGTGCCGCCCAGCGTGAGCTTGTCGCTCAGGTTGAATATGCCTGTCAGGGTGGCTCGCAACGATGTGAGCGAACGCTTGGTGCCGATAGCGAGGCGCAAGCTCAACTCGTTCCACAAGTCATTGATTTGCTCCCAGCTCTGCGGGTCGGCATAGGTGGCATTGTGGTGCCGGTAACTGTTGCTCAAGGCGAGCGTGTACCCAATGCGGCGCAGTTGCCCACTATACCTGCCTTGCCAACCGGCTTCGAACCGATTCTCGTGATACATGTCAAGGCTTCCGATTACCGGATAGACACTTGATGCCGCGTCGCCAAAGATATTCTCGGTGCCAACACGCCTTGCCGCCGCCGTGTGCGCTTTCACCGCCCAGCGGTCGGCAATGTATGCGACTTCGCCATGAGCGCTATTCTCGGTCGCCGTGGCAAGGGGTAATTTGCTCAGCGAGGTGATGATGTTGTCAATTGATAGCCGTGACAACGTGGCATTGACATGCCACCCCGCAAGGCGCAGCGGATTGAAGCCGACGGTTATACGCCACGTGCCACCACGATAATGGGTAGAATAGCCCGTGCCGCCAAATCGCGCGTAATCATTAGCAAAGCCCGTCAAGTGATAGACTTTGTCGTTACCCATCTCGCTGTAGAACTTGATGTCATTAGTCTGCTTGTAGCGCTCGTAACCGACACCGACGCTGATGACGTGTGTGCTCAGACAGTAGCCGGCACCCACGCGGATGTCCAGGTCGGCGGTGACGTTGCGCGGACGCGGGTCCACGTTGCGATAGTACAGGCCCGCCTTGAATGCCAGCTGTGCGCCCAGTAGCCACTTGCCGCGAGTGCCGGCATAGCCACCGGCAAAGCTGTAGCATTCCTCCTTGAGGCGCGCGCTTGTGCCCGCATCGCCCATGGCGTAGGGACGCACAATGGCCAAGTCGCTCGTCTGATTCCACTGCATGCTCCTGACAGTGCCGTTGAGGTAGGATGCGTGTCCCCAAATGGTGTGACGGTTCCTGAAGATGCGGCTCTCGGCGTTGAAGCCGAAATACTGCTCGCGTTGTCCCTCACGCGGGTCAATTGCGTAACGATCGTTGCGATAGTGATAGGATGCCGTCACTGCGCTGAGCGACACGTGATAGGGTAGTTGCTGCAATGCCGGATTGTCGGGCACCAAGTTGAGCATGCGCGACATGGCGGTCTCCTCGATGTCCTGCCGCAGCACGACAGTGGTGTCAACGCTCGTGTCGGCACTCGCCGTGACTGCCGATGCCAGCAAGGCTATGAACAGGGTTGCTCTCATTGCGCGTTTTCAACGGGTTTCACTCCATCCCACGTCAGTGTTGTGCACAGCGTGCCTTTGTTGTCAATTGCCGTGCCTTGACGCTCAATTTCGCTGGGGGTGCAATATGGGTTAAAGTCGTCGGAGCTGTTGTTTGTGTCCTGCAGCACGGGGTGTCCATCCTTGAGGTAGAGCATCTTGCGGCGCACACTGTGGAAGTAGCGTGACTTGTCGCCGTCAATCGTGCCGCAATAGCTCCAGCCGCGGTCAAGCGACGGCGCGGTGACGTTCCATGCCCGCTTCGCCTCAACACTGCAGTTCACGGCGTCCACTATCCACTCGTTGGGCAACTTGTAACTGGTTTGTGACATGGGGAATGTGCCTGCCGCCACCATGATCACGTAGTTGTAGCTATAACGGTAGTTGGCGAGAAACTCGGTCTTGTCAATCGGTATTCGCGCCAATGCCCATGCCTTGAATCCTCGGTTGTGGAGCAAGAAGAACGACTGGGTGTAGCAGTACCACTTGTCAAGATTGGTCACGAGCGGACCGTCAATGTCAAGATGTGCCGGCTGACTGGACACGTCGTACCACTCAAAGTCGGCATGGCTCAGGTCAAACGAGTTGGGGTTGGCGACACGGTGGTCAATGCCGGTGTCGGCAATCAGCAGACTGCCCCCGGGCTCAACCGGATATTGGGTGCCGTCACCGGGAATTGTGTATACCGCCTGGACGGTCATGTGTGTTGACATGATGTCGGGGTCGAAGTCGTACTTCTCGGTGGTGAGAAACTTGGACTCGACTATCGATAGCCCGTCGGCATACAGCGTGTGGTCGGTATTATTGTAGATCTTGATGTAGTCGTCGCCATAGTATTGGTTGCCGCTTGACTGCAACGTGCCGGTAAAGAAAACCTCTTGAATGACGAAGTCATCGTTGCTGATGTTCTCGTACGCCTGCAACGTCACCTGTGATGACTGACGCGTCACCTGTACCGACGGCCGATAAGCCACCACGTGACACTTGGCGCCCTCGACAAGCAGGTCCGCCTCGTAATTGATGTCGTAGATGCCGGTCTTGAGCTGCACGTCGGCAAGCGCGGTGTAGATGGTCTTGCGCGTTGTAGTGATATCAGTCACTTCAATCTTCTCGTTAACGACTGTTACGCCCTGCACCTGAGTGGGCAACGCAACCGTGATAGCCGGAGTGAACAACTCCACTCCATCGCCCAACTTGTCGTCGCAGCCGACAAGCGCGAGCACCGCCAACAATATAAATAGTTTATCTTTCATAATCGTTTATATTCTTTATAGTGTGAAATTAAGTTCCATGCCAAAGTAGGGCTCACCCACGCGCCGCACCTTCAAGCCGTTGCTGGTGTAGTCGGGCAGGTAGTCAATCAGGTGGTTGGCAAACACTGCCACGCGCAGCCAGCGGCCTATCTCCTTAGTCGCCTTGAGGTTGATG
>CAMHDX010000234.1 GCA_946183895.1 uncultured Porphyromonadaceae bacterium
TCTGCCCGACTTCTACGACACCCGCGACACCTACTACCCGAACTTCGGCATGGACGCGTGGTCGCTCATGGACTACGGTTGCTACAATAACGACGGCAACACGCCCATCGGCTACAGTGCCTACGAGAAGAACTTCATGGGCTGGCTTGACTACGTCACTCCCGAGGAGAACCACCAGTACACCCTGCCCTACACCAACAACGTGAATGCCGACAGCGAGGTCGCCATCAAGATGACCAACGCGCGTGACGCCAACGAGTACTACATCCTCGAGACGCGCAAGCGCCAGGGCTGGGACGAGTACATCAGCGCCGACGGCATGCTGGTGACTCACGTGACCTACTCGGCAAGCGCTTGGGAGGACAACAGCGTCAACAACACGTCGTCCAAGCAGCGCATGACGCTTATTCCCGCCGACGGCACACTGAGCAACAGTACACTCGCAGGCGACCTGTACGGCACCAGCAACCACGAGCTCACCGACACCAGCGACCCCAAGGCAAGCGTGTTCACCGGCACAGTGATGGGCCAGCCGCTCACCGAGATCAACTATGCCAACGGCACCACCACGTTGTGGTACATGAAGGGCGAAGAGCCCCCGTTGGAGGTCTACGCACCGGTGCTCGCCGACCCGGCCGACGTGACAGCACACGGCTTCAAGGCATCGTGGACCGACCAGACACCCGCCGAGAATATCAAGAGCTACACCCTGCGCGTGGGCAAGTACGACCCCACCGCAGTGACCGAGTTGCTCACCGAGACCTTCCCCACCACCAAGTTCAACGCCGCTGCCACGACCGATATCAGCAGCTCGCTTGACATGTACATGGACAACAACGGCTGGACCGGCAGCAAGCTCTACAAGGCCATTGGCGGCATCCGCATGGGCACGAGTAGCGCCACCGGCACGCTCACCACTCCGGCTCTTGAGCTGCCCGCCGGCGTCAACCAGGTGACGGCAGTGCTCAAGGTTCAGGCCTACAACACCGACACCGAGGTTCCCTTCACCGTGAGCAACGGCAGCAACAAGAAGGAATTCACCGTGGCAAGCAGCACGTCACAAGACATCGTGGCTGTGCTCAGCTGTGACAATGGCGGCAAGCTCTCGTTTGCCACCACGACCAACCGCAAGCGCGTCATCATCACCGGCTTGACCATCTATGCCGGCGATGCCAGCGCCAATGCAGCACGCCGCGCCAGTGAGACCGGCGACGAGAACAACCGCGTCATCACCGACATCACCGACAAGAGCTACACCGTCGACGGCCTCGCTGCCGAGACCGAGTACACCTTCGCCCTCAAGGCGATCTATAGCGACGACAGCGAGAGCTCGTGGGTTGAGGGTAAGAACTTCACCACCCTCGCCGAGGAGTCAACCACGCCGACCATCGTCGCCACTCCCGCCTCGCTCGACTTTGGCGAGGTGATCCTTGGCGCTGAGATTGAGCCGCTCACCGTGACCATCAAGGGTGAGAACCTGACCGGCGACATCAACGTCCAGCCCACTGAAGGCCTCATCGTTGAGCCGCAGCCCGCTGCCGAAGACGGCGACGGCACTACCTACAACGTCACCCTCGACTGGGAGAAGATCACCGAGGTTGGCACCTATGACGGCAGCATCGTGCTCACCGCCGAGGGCGCCGAGGACGTGTACGTCAACGTGATGGCATCGATCGTAGCTGCTCCCATCGAGCACACCGTGCCCACCATCGAGCCCTCAGCCGAGAGCGAAATCACCGCAACCACCTTCACCGCCCACTGGACCGCTGTGGAGAACGTGGCAAGCTACAACCTGCACATCACCTCGCACATCGAGAGCGGTGTCGAGCCTGAGGCTCAGGGTAGCCCCCGCCGCATCAGCAAGGTTGCCGACGAAGTGATTGACATCACCGAGATCACCGAGAACCTGTACACCGTTGAGGGCCTCGCCCCGGGTCGCACCTACACCTCTCAGGTGCAGGCTGTGTTCACCGACGGCGTAGCCAGCGAGTGGAGCGAGCCCGCCGAGTTCACCACCCTCGAGAGCGAAGAGGGCGAGTTCAACCAGCTTGACGTGAACCACGACGGTAGCGTCAACGTGGGCGACGTGAACATGATACTCGACTACATTCTCGTTCAGGAGGGCATTGACGCCCCCCGCCACATGGTGCGATAAACCGAGCGAGAATTTTGACATCAAGCGAGCCACGGCGCTGCCGCGGCTCGCTTTATATATCCTACCGGTAACCCGGCAACGACTATTGCATAATTGATTATAATTCACTAACTTTGCACACTTTTCCACAGCAACTGAGAACTCTTAGACCTCTTAGACCTCTGAGAACTCTTAGATTTCTTAGATCTCTCAGCTATCTTAGAACAGTGATAATAACTTTAACAACTTTACACCATGGCTAATAATGACGACGGCACGTTCTTGCCCCGACAGGGCAACTACGAGAATCTGATGGTCTACCGACTGGCAGGCTGCATCTATGCCATCACTCATTATTTTGCCAACGCATATTTCAGCCGTGGCGACCGTACTATCGACCAGATGGTGCAGGCGGCACGCTCCGGAAAACAAAATATCGCCGAAGGCATCGCCGATGGTGTAGCCTCGCGCGAAATGGAGCTGAAACTGCTCAATGTGGCGCGTGGAAGTATGTTAGAGCTTAAAGCCGACTTTGAAGATTACTTGCTTCATAACGGCTTGGAACGATGGGATTCCAAAGACCGGAGGACGATGCAGGTGCGACGCTTCAGTTATCACCACATGGAGCCGCAAGAATATCTTGACAAAGTCAAGCAGCGGTCGGCGGAGACGGTAGCCAATATCGCGTTAACGCTTATTCATCGCTACGACTACATGATGGAGCGCCTGCTGGCTACCATTCAACGTCGATTTGTCACCGATGGTGGCATCAAAGAGGCGATGCACCGCGCCCGCACTCAGCACCGCGACACCCATCGCGACAACTGAGCCCCCTGAGACCTCTAAGAACTCTGAGAACTCTGAGACCTCTAAGAACTCTGAGACCTCTAAGAATTCTAAGAACTCTTAGATTTCTTAGAATTAAAAACAATCATTAATCATAATAACCTAATTAACAATCAATTCAACTCTTTATGAGAAAATTCTTGACAACCGCATTGGCTGTCGCCCTAACATGGGCCGCCGCCTCTGCCGTCCCCGCTAAACCCGGCCAAAACAGGACTGTCATGCAGAGCGACGGCACTTCCATCACCCTCCACATGGTGGGCGACGAGTGGCATCACTCGTGGGTGACAAG
>CAMHDX010000235.1 GCA_946183895.1 uncultured Porphyromonadaceae bacterium
CTGCCCATGAAGGACGCCTTTATCGACGGCAAGCTCTCGCACGCCTACGACTACCAGGAGGACATCTATCCCCAGGTGCGCGAGTGGGCTGAGAAGGCTATTGAGCTGCTTGAGCGCGATGACAACCACGTGTACGGCACCAAGATTAGCAGCAACGACTTTATCTACGGTGGCGACAAGGCTAAGTGGATCAAGTTTGCTCACGCCGTTATCGTACGCAACCTCGCCTCGCTGACCCGCAAGAAGGACTTCAAGGAGAAGTACTACGACGAGCTGGTCAAGCACGCCGAGTTGGCGTTCGCCAGCAACAGCGACAACGCCGCTGTCAAGGTGAATGGTGGTAGTGATGAGGCTCCCTATGGCGCTTACAACAACTTCTGGGGTGTGAACCGCGGCAACCTGACCCGCGTATACTATCCTCACGAGTGGGCTGTGGAAATCATGACCGGCCGAGTGCCCAAGTACGACGCTAACGGCGATTGGATTCCCGTTGCCGACGAGGCTACCGCCAACCTGCGCTACGAGATTGCCGACAAGCAAATCATCTGCGACACGCTCAACGACCAGGGCCACTTTGACCCGCGTCCCCTCGCCAAGCTCGCTACCAAGAGCGGTATGGGCAAGGACAACGAGACCGATGTTGAGAAGTTGAAGGACTATGTGTTCTTTGGCGGTACATTCACCGGCACGAGCAGCTCGTTCCTCAACAACAGCATTTGCGACCCGGAGAAGAAGGGTGACGCCAACGTGCCGTCTCTGTTCGACACCCCGTATGCCACGTCATCAATCACGATTAACAACGCCGGCACCGGCCGTTGGCTCTATCGCGATGACGCTCCCTACGTGCTCGCCACCTACGCCGAGCTCCTGTTTGACCTCGCCGAGGCACAGTTTGTGGTCGGTGACAAGGGCGCCGCTTTCGAGACCTGGAAGAAGGCTGTCGCTGCCGACATGAGCTTCACCAGCAGCTACCTGATCAAGGGTAGTGTCAACGAGGCAGGCTGGCACCTGGGCGACATTGTCAACCAGAAGGAGTTTGACCAGCTGGCTAACGAGTACCTGGCAGGTCCCTATGTGGGCGGTTTGAGCCTGAGCGACTTCTCGCTTAGCCACATCATGATGCAGAAGTTTGTTGCTCTGTATCCGTGGGGTGCCGGCGAGGCTTGGGTCGACCAGCGCAAGTACATGTACGACATCCAGTACACCGGCGAATATCCCGCTAAGGGCAACGGCTGGGATGCTTCCCGCCTTGAGCAGAAGAGCGATGACGACGCCAGCAAGGTGTACAAGGGCTTCTACCTCTACCCTGCCAATGTGCAAGGTCGCCGCGGCTCGTACAGCACTCAGTACAACGACGGTTCACCGTGCTTCCGCATCCGCCCGCGAACAAGCCGTCGCTCGATGTGCTCGCTCCCATCTCGGGTCGGGCCGATGTCTATTCCACCTCGATTCCCTGGTTCGCTTATCCCGGCGACCAACCCAAGATCCAAGTGGTCAAGAGTCCCAACTGATAGTACAATCGGTTAAAGAGTATTTTTAATGTTAACAATTAAAATCTCACAATGACTATGAAGTTATTTAAATATATCGTTGCTACTCTCGTTGTGGCGTCGGGCGCGCTGGTTTCGTGCAGCGACAAGAACGTTATCGACGAGTACGAGATTGACAAGGTTGGCAACAACAAGGCATTGGTCCAGATCATGTACATGGAGCCGATGACCGCTGCCACCAAAGCTAACACAATCTACTGCATCGAGCTCAACGGCAAGAAGATTTACAACAAGGACACCGAGGTGTTGGCACGCTACAATGCCTTCCCCGGCGGCGCTGTCGGTCTGTTTGAGGCTGTTGATGCCGGTGACGTGAACATCAAGTTGTATCGCGGCGAGTTCAAGAAGGTTCCCGATCCCGAGAAGCACAACGCTGAGGAGAAGGATTCGCTCTTCCTGATTGAGTACTACAACCAGACCATCAACCTCGCGGCTGGTGCCAAGGGTTCGTGCGTGATCTACGACAAGGACAAGGCACCCGTGTTCATTCCGCTGGACGAGGTCGGCAAGGGCCCGGCTCAGGGCGGTACTGCTGACTGGGCAGCCGTTCGCCTGTACAACTTCATGTTCGACAGCGAGGGTGTTCCCACCACCGGCAAGGTTCAACTGCGCATGAAGGACGTTGACGGCGACGGCACCTACAAGGCCATCGGCGAGCCCATCGGCTTTGGCGAGGCAACGTCATGGAACATCATCTATGTCCACAAGGCTACCTACAACAGTGGCGGTTCGCAGCGTCGCGACCTCGACTGTGTGTTCGTTGACGACAAGGGCAACTTCAGCGACATCAGCTGGACCAACAGCAGTGGTGCGGCTCGCGCTGCCTTCACCGACTACTGGACAATGTACATTGGCCGCGGCTACGCTTGGTACCTGCGCGGTGTGCGCGACAACAAGACCTACCCGCTGGCAATCACTCAGTGGACCTGCCGTTAATCCTCGCGGATTAACCGCACTATAAATTAAAAGCCATCGGCACCCAGGTGCCGATGGCTTTTTGCTTGTCAATGGCCTGATGGCCAATAGTTGCTATAGACACTATAGATGCTATAGAACTTGAATGCCCGATGGGGGCCGGGTCGCGATTACTTCTTTGCGAGCAGGTCGCGGATCTCGGTGAGCAGCTTCTCCTCAGCGCTGGGCTCGGCAGGTGCTTCCTCGGCAGGCTCCTCTTTCTTCTTCTTGAGCTTGTTGATGCCCTTAATCATGAAGAAGATGCACAAGGCGATAATCAAGAAGTCGATGATGTTCTGGATGAACGCGCCGTAGGCAAACATCGACACGCCCGCCTCCTTGAGGGCAGCGTAGTTGTTAGCCACGCCCTCGGGGATGTCGCCCATGACACAATACTTGTTGGTGAAGTCAACGCCACCTGTGGCAAGGCTCACCAGCGGCATGATCACGTCGCCCACGAGCGAGGTAACAATCTTGCCGAACGCACCGCCGATGATCACACCGACAGCCATGTCCATCACATTGCCTTTGACGGCAAACTCTTTAAATTCGCTTATAAAACCCATAGTGAACTAAGATTAGATTAATAAATTAAACTTGTCTAGTTGCAAAATTAGTGTATTTTTGTGGAATTCGCAATTCAAAATGCAGAATCTCGCAATCCAATTCACAATGCACAATGCACAATTTGCAATTTGCAATGCACAATTCACAATTCACAATGCACAATGGGCAATGCGTAATGCGGCGGCAAGTCCCGTTAGG
>CAMHDX010000236.1 GCA_946183895.1 uncultured Porphyromonadaceae bacterium
GCCGTGTGGAAACGCTTTATCGCCGCCTGCGACCGCTTCTTTGAGCGTAAGAAGGCCGAGACCCGCGGCACCCAGAGCGCCGAGCACGAGAACCTGCGCCTCAAGCGCGACATCATCGCCCAACTCAAGGCGGCTCTCGAGGAGAGCGACGAGCAAGTGGGCAGCGAGCTGGTGCGCAACCTGATGACGCAGTGGCAACAAGTGGGTCATGTGCCCTTCAAGGAGAAGGATGCCATCTACGACGAGTATCGCGCTGTGACCGACGAGGCGTTCGCCAAGTTCAACATGCGCCGTCAGCCCCGCGGCGACCGCGCCCCGCGCGGTGAGCGCGCCTCGGGCGGCGGCAGCGAGCGCGACAACCTGGTGCGCCTGTATGAGACCCGCATGAATGAGTTGAAGACCTACGAGAACAACATGGGCTTCCTCAACGTGCAGAGTAAGGGCGGCAACAGCTTCGTGCAGGAGATTGAGCGCAAGATTGGTCGTCTGCGCGAGGAGATCGCACACCTCGAGGCTCGCATCAAGGAGCTTGACGAGCAATAACACAATCCACCCGAACCCTATCATGACGGCGGTTACTTTCAGGTAAAGCAACCGTCGTCATGTCACGCAAGTCTTTAATGGCCAAAAATCGTTACGGACACTTAATCAGACTGTTATACAGCGTTGTCGACCTCGTTGTTGTCAACCTGGCTTACTTCATCACCCTGTGGCTTGCCGGAGGCGACTCGCCGCTCGCGTCGCGCGTCACGTTGTTATTGCTCAACTTGGCAATGATCATCGTGCTACTCGTGTTTGGCAACGTGCACACCCGCCGCGTGTTGTTTGCCGACCGCGTGGCGGTTGAGGCGCTCAAGAGCGTGATGCTCCATGCCGCCATCTTCCTGAGCGCGGGCGCGCTGATAAGCAGCACCGACCTGCCGTGGCGCACGGTCGCCTTGTTCTACGGCATCTTCACCGTCGGGCTGGGCACATGGTGGGTGCTGTCCAAGCAACTACTCAAGTGGTACCGCATGCGCGGATTCAACTACAAGCGCGTGGTGGTCATTGGCGGCGGCGCCACGGGCGAGCGTCTGGTGAACGAGTTGCGCAGCGATGCCGGCTACGGCTATCGCATCCTGGGCTTCTTTGACGACGACACCGCATTTGCCGGCGTGCCGGGCTACAAGGGCACACTTGACGATGTCGAGCAGTTTGTCAAGGACAACCTGATTGACGAGATGTACTGCGCGGTGCCCAATGCCGACAAGGAGAACGTCACACGCATGATACGCGTCGCTGAGAACAACGCGGTGAGCTTCTACTACGTGCCGCAATTCGGCCCGACCGTCACCCGCCGGTTTGAGCTGCAGACAATAGGCAACGTGCCGCTCATGGCAGTGAGGCCCTACCCACTGTCGGGCACCTTCAACCGCGCCGTCAAGCGCATCGTCGACATCGTGGGCAGCCTGCTCGCGCTGTGCCTCACCGCGCCGTTGTGGCCATTCATCGCCATCGGCATCAAGCTGTCGTCACCGGGCCCCATCTTCTTTAGGCAGGCACGCACCGGCTACCGTGGGCGCGAGTTCATCTGCTTCAAGTTCCGCACCATGCGCGAGAACAAGGATAGCGATGTGGTGCAAGCCACCAAGGACGACCCGCGCAAGACGCGCTTCGGCAACCTGCTGCGCCGCACCAACATTGACGAGCTGCCCCAGCTGCTCAATGTACTCAAGGGCGACATGTCGCTCGTGGGTCCGCGGCCCCACATGGTGCACCACACCGAGATGTACAGCAAGCTGATTGAGAAATACATGCTGCGCCACATCATCAAACCCGGCATCACCGGCTGGGCGCAGGTCAACGGCTATCGCGGCGAGACCAAGGAGCTGTGGCAGATGGAGAAACGAGTGGAGTGCGACGTGTGGTATGCCGAGAACTGGAACTTGATGCTTGACTTCAAGATTTTGTTCCTCACCGTGTGGAACATGATTCGTGGCGAGAAGAACGCCTTTTGACTTCACCTCCCTAACCCGTCATCCCACCCACTGCAGTGAATAACGAGAACATTATTATTAAAGGCGCTCGCGCCAACAACCTCAAGAATATTGATGTCACCCTGCCGCGTGGCAAGTTCATCGTCATCACCGGCGTGAGCGGTAGCGGCAAGTCCTCGCTGGCGTTCGACACCCTGTACGCCGAGGGGCAGCGCCGCTATGTCGAGAGTCTGTCCAGCTATGCCCGCCAGTTCATGGGCAGGTTGTCCAAGCCGGAGTGTGACTTCATTCGCGGTCTGCCACCCGCCATCGCCATCGAGCAGCGCGTCACTACACGCAACAGCCGCTCCACGGTGGGCACGTCAACCGAAATCTACGACTACCTCCGGCTGTTGTTTGCCCGCGTCGGCACGACCTACTCCCCCATCAGCGGCGAGGAGGTGAAGCGGCACACCGCCGCCGACGTGATTGGGTACATCAATAGCCACGACGACGGCGTACGCTTTGCCATCGCCACCGACCTGCGTGTGCCTGCCGGTCGCACGGCGCGCCAACAACTCGAGGTGCTCGCCTCGGGTGGCTATTCACGCTTAATCAGCAAAGGGCGCCTTGTGACCATCTCCTCGCTCCTGTCAAGCGATGAGGACATTGACCCGGCCTCCTACCGGTTGCTCATCGACCGCATGGCAGTGACACACAACCACGACGACGAGATGCGACTGTTGGACTCGCTGGAGCAGGCGTTCTACGAGGGCGGCGACGAGTGTCTCATCCTCATGTGGCCGCCTGACGGTGGCGACCCCCTCGAGAAACGGTTCTCCAAGCGATTTGAGCTTGACGGCATCCGCTTTGAGCAGCCCACCGAGTTGATGTTCAACTTCAACAACCCCATCGGCGCGTGCCCCACGTGCGAGGGCTTTGGCAGCATTATCGGCATCGATGAGCGGCTTGTCATTCCCAACAAGGCGCTATCAATCTACGAGGACGCGGTGATGTGTTGGCGCGGTCAGGTGATGAACGAGTGGAAAAACGAGTTTATCCATGCCGCCAGCCGCAGGGGCTTTCCCATTCACCGCCCCTACAACCAGCTGACCGACAGCGAGCGCGACTTCCTGTGGCACGGCGACGGCACGACATGGAAGGGAATTGACGGCTTCTTCGCGTGGATTCAGAGCAAGAGTTACTCCATCCAGTACCGCGTGCTGCTGGCGCGCTATCGCGGCAAGACGACTTGTCCGGTGTGTCACGGTTTGCGGCTACGCAAGGAGGCGGAGTACGTGCAAGAAGGCGAC
>CAMHDX010000237.1 GCA_946183895.1 uncultured Porphyromonadaceae bacterium
CGTGTCCGCCGCGGTTGTCGGGACGGGTGCTACCGCCACCGCCACTATAGCCACCACCGCCGCCGTGTCCGCCGCGGTTGTCGGGACGGGTGCTACCGCCACCGCCACTATAGCCACCGCTGCCGCCGTGTCCGCCGCGGTTGTCGGGACGGGTCGTCGTGCCGCTGCCGCCGCTGTGGCCGCGACTGCCGCCATCGCGACTTTGAACTTCAGGACGAGCACTGCTGGCGCTACTGCCGCTTGTGCTGTGTGAGCTGCCGCTGCCGCGAGTGTTTCCCACTTCCGGACGACGACGGCCCTGCATCGATTGTGCATCTATGCTCATCGCAGTCAATCCCAGTGCCGCAACAAGAGAGATGCTTAACATTAGTCGTACTGTTGCTTTCATATCCTTTAAGTTTTTATATGGTGATTATTATTGTTTGCTCGATTATTGGACTGATGAGGTATGTAGATGTTTAATGCCACCCGCGGCAGGATAGACCGGAGCCGCCCACTCCTCGACCAATCGCCTGAATTTATCGACGAGTGAAGTAGCACGCGTCGCCGTAGCTGAGAAAGCGGTAGCCGCCGGCGAGCGCGTGGTCGTAGACCTCGCGCCAGCGGTTCTCGCCCAGGAATGCCGACACCAGCAGCAACAGGGTGCTTTGCGGCTGGTGAAAATTGGTGATCATGCCCTTGACGATGCGGTACCGGAATCCCGGTGCGATCATCAGCGCGGTGCTGCCGGTGAGCGCGGTGCTGCCGTCGCGGTCCAGCCGGGCGAGGATGTTGCCCAGCGCGCGCTCCACACTGATGTCGCCGCGGCAGGTGTAGGGCATCCATTGCGTGACGGTGAGGTCGGTGGCATCAGGGTCGTCCTCGAGGATGCAGCCAACGTAGTAGAGGCTCTCGAGAGTACGCACACTGGTGGTGCCCACCGCGGTGACTGTGCGGCCCGTATGTGCCAGCTCGGCGATGAGCTCGCGGCTCACGACGTAGAGCTCGTGATGCATCTCGTGCCCGCCAATGTCGCTCGACTTGACCGGGCGGAATGTGCCGGCTCCCACGTGCAGTGTGACCTCGCGGCGCTCAATGCCCCGCTTGTCGATGGCGTCAAGCAACTCGGGCGTGAAGTGCAACCCCGCCGTGGGGGCGGCGACGCTGCCGTTGATGCGCGAGTACACCGTTTGATAGTCGGTGAGGTCGCTCGCCTCGGTCTCGCGGTTGAGGTATGGCGGAATGGGAATGACGCCCATGGCGTCAATCAGCTGGGCGAATGTCGCGCCGCCGGTCCACGCGAACGTCACTGCCCAGGTGCCGTCGCTCTCGCCCTGTCGCGTGGCTCGCACTGTGATGGTCTCGCCGCCCAGCGTGACATCACGCTGCAGCGCGCCGTCCTTCCAGCGCTTGCTGTTGCCCACCAGGCAACGCCAGGTGCACTGACCGGTGCTCTGGAACATCAAGGCATAGTCGACCGGCGCGATGGGCTCGAGGCAAAATATCTCGATGGCACCGCCCGTGGGCTTGTTCATCTTGACGCGGGCATTGATCACGCGCGTGTTGTTGTAGATGAGCAGCGACTGCTCCGGCAGCAGCGACACGATGTCGTCAAAGCGAGCGTCGCTGATGGTCTCGCCGTCGTAGCACAAGAGTTTGCACCGCTCGCGCTCGGCGAGAGGGTGCTTGGCGATGCGCTCGTCGGGCAGGGGGTAGTCAAAGTCGCTGATGCGCAGCGAGCGGACTTTATCGGTTAGATTGGTGTTCATATCACAAGAAATGCGGCGACCGCAATGGTGAAGGTCGCCATGAGTGTTGCAGTCATGCCCAGCAACGGATTCAGCGCCGCGCCGTCACGATGGATAAGCGCCCACCACAGCGCCAGGTGCAGCGTCAGGTAGACCGCGGGCACCGCGAGCAACCACGGCGAGATGGCGCTGCCGATGTATGCACCGATCCATAGCGGCGTGAGCATGGCAATCGCCATGAAACCATTGATGAGATATGCCGCGGCGGCAGGCTGACGGCCAAAGATGACCACGCTCGTGCGCTTGCCCGCCTCGCGGTCGTCGTCAACGTCGCGGTAGTTGTTCACCAGCAACACGTTGACCCCCATGAGCCCAATGGTGATTGACGCCAGCAGGACGATGGGGTGGAACAGTGTGCCGGTGATGACATAGTAGCCCAGGTTGACCGGCACGATGCCGAAGAAGATGAATACCATCAGTTCGCCCAGCCCGTGGTAGCTCAACGGCCATGGTCCGGCACTGTAGGCGAGCGCCGCGAGCAAGATGACCACGCCCACGGGCAGCAGCCACCACTCGCCGTAGCACAATAGCGCGCAACCCGCTGCAGCCGCCGTGGCGAGCACGCCGATGGTGACGCGCTTGAGTGTCTCGGGCCGGATGTCGCCCTCGGTGACACCGCGTCGCGGTCCCGAGCGACCGGGCTTGTCGGTGCCGGCTTTCCAGTCAAAGTACTCGTTGGCCATGTTGCTTGCCACCTGTGCCATGATGGCGAACACCAGACACAACACGGCAGGCACCCACTGAAGGCGGTCGTGCCACCAGGCGAGGGCAATCGCCATGACCACGCCCGCCACACTGACAGGCAGAGTGCGCACGCGTGCACACTCCAACCACACTTTAGGGTTTATCATTATTAAATTGACAATCGGCGCAATTAAATTGACAATCGGCGCAATTAAATTGACAATCGGCGCAGGGTTTCGACCAGAGTCGGGTCAATGGGTTTGCTCTTGTGCACCGCCTTGGCGATGGGCACGTAAATGATTTCGTCGTTGTAGTCGCCAATCATCACGTTGCGCTGTCCCTCAATCAGGGCGTCGATGGCTGCGGCACCCATGCGCGACGCCAGGATGCGGTCCTGGGCAGTGGGCGAGCCGCCACGCTGCAGGTGGCCGAGGATGGTCACGCGCACGTCGTAGTTGGGCCACTCGTTGCGCACACGCTCGGCGAGGCCCATCGCGCCGCCCGTGATCGGGCTCTCGGCGACCAGCACGATTGATGAGTTCTTGCTCTTGCGGAATCCGTTCTTGATGAGTTCGCCCAACTGGTCAACCTCGGTCGAAATCTCCGGAATGATAGCCGCCTCGGCACCGCTGGCGATGGCGCCGTTGAGGGCGAGGAAACCGGCGTTGCGGCCCATCACCTCAATGAAGAACAGGCGCTCGTGGCTCGTCGCCGTGTCACGAATGCGGTCCACGCACCACATGATGGTGTTCAGCGCGGTGTCGTAGCCGATGGTGT